>NZ_JBEZFT010000048.1:0-52058 GCF_040649595.1 Kribbella sp. NPDC048915
CCACCCGCTACGACAAACTCGCCGTCGTCTACCGCGCCGCCGCCGTCCTCAACGCAGTCATCGCCTGGACCCGACATTTGTCAGACATGCTCTAGTTCACGTCGCGGCGGTGGAAGACCGCGCCGCCGAGCAGGACCAGGACCACGAAGAGCGCTGCCAGGTACCAGGCGCCGTGCTCGAACGACAGCGACTTCTGGACGAAGTCGCAGATCGTGCCGTCGCTCTCGGTCCGGCACTCGGTCACGTTGTACTGCGTGCCGTGCAGGACGAACGCGTCGACGTTGAGCCGCACCAGCCACGGCTGCGCTTTCTCCAGGAACGAGCCGAACACGCCTTCGATCAGCACGACGTACCCCATCACAACGCCAATCGCGGCGGCGGTGTGCCGGAGCAGCAGTCCGGTCACGCTGCCGAGCACCGCAGCGGCAGCGGTCGTCAGCGCGGCACGACCGGCGAGCGCGAGCAGGTCGCCCCAAACCTTCCCGGTCGCGCTGGTGGTGTCACCCAGCCGGTCGATGATCAGGTACGTCCCGAACAACACGATCGCGAGGGCGATCGCGGCGACCGGGACGAAGCCGAGCGCGGCGGCGAGCAGCTTGCTGCCGTACACCCGCAGCCGACGCGGCTCGAACGTCAACCAGTTGCCGATGGCACCTGAGCTGAATTCCGCGGCCAGGAAGCTGGCCCCGATCAGGAACGCCGCGAACGCGAGGAAATACGTCGTTGCGTGCAGCAACTCGGGCGCGATCTGGGTGAACACCGCCTGCGGCTTGCCGAACTCCTCCAGCCTCGGCTCGGGATACGTACACATCTCCTCGACGCTCGGCTTCGGGTCTGGCTGGGCCTTCCAGTCCGCCTCGCACTGCGCGCGGATCTCGTCGCCCCGCTCGGCCCACTCCTGGTGCGCGCGCTCGAACTGTTCCTGGGCACGCCGCTGCTCTACCTCGGACAACGGGCGGGCGTCGAACCAGGTGGCCACGAGCAGCAGCAGCGTGATCAGAAACAGGCCCGCGAGCCCGATCACCGTCAGCCGACGGGCGATCAGCCGGCGCAGCTCGACCTTCGTCAGGCGAATCATCACAGGCCCTCGCCTTCGGTGAGCTCGAGGAAGACCGACTCGAGATCGGCCCGGACCGGGACCAGCTCGGACACGTACAGCTCGTGCTGCGCGAGCCGCCGGGTCACCTCGGCCGGATCCGGAGCGCCTTCGACCAGCAAATGGTTGCCGTCGGCCCGGACCGTCATCCCGGCCTCGGTGAGGATCCGGGTCGCGGCCTCGTGATCGCGTACGGCGACCTTCACCGCGGCCGCCGTACCGCCGCCGATGACGTCCGCGACGGTGCCCGACGCGAGCAGCCGACCGTGGCCGATGATCGACACGGTGTCGGCGACCTGTTCGACCTCGGCCAGGATGTGACTGCTGACCAGGACCGTCCGGCCCTGGGCACCGAGCCCGCGCATGGTCTCGCGGATCTCCCGGATACCGGCCGGGTCGAGGCCGTTGGTCGGCTCGTCGAAGATCAGCAGGTCCGGCTCCTTGAGCAGGGTCGCGGCGATCGCCAGCCGCTGCTTCATGCCCAGCGAGTACGACCGGAACCGGTCGTTGCCGCGCTCCCCGAGTGACGTCTGCTCCAGCACCTCACCGACCCGGCGGCGCGGTGCGCCGATCGCCTCGGCGAGCAGTTCGAGGTTCTTCCGGCCGGTGAACGCCGGGAAGAACTTGGGTGACTCGACGATCGCGCCGATCCGCGCCACCACCTGCGGCAGCCGCGCCGGTACCGGTTCGCCGAAGACCGTCATCGTCCCGGCGTCCGCGCGCACCAGCCCGAGCAGCATCCGGATCGAGGTGGTCTTCCCGGAACCGTTCGGCCCGAGGAAGCCGTGCACGCCGCCGGCCGGCACCTCCAGGTCCAGCCCCTGCACCGCCACCACCCGGTGACCGCGCCGGTTCCGGTACGTCTTGCGCAGGCCCCGCGTACTGACGGCCAGGTCGGTCATCCCCACCCCTTTCCTCGATCCAGCAGACGCACAGCGTGCCAGCTTTGTTCACCCGCCGCCATCACCCCACCGCCTGCGGTGTCGGGTCGAGTAGCGACGTACTGTGATCCTGAATACCCCCACTAGGTATCCGAGAGGACTTGTGTTTGATACCCGGAGGGGGTAATTTCATGGACGTGGAGATACCCCCAAGGGGTAGCTGAGGCGAGAGGACCACGAGATGACCAGTGAGCAGACGCACGTACACGGCTACACCGCCGAGAAGAGCAGCCACCTGAAGCGGCTGCGGCGGATCGAGGGGCAGATCCGCGGTCTGCAGCGAATGGTCGAGGAGGACAAGTACTGCATCGACATCCTGACCCAGGTGTCGGCGGCCACGAAGGCGCTGCAGTCGTTCTCGCTCGAGCTGCTCGAGGAGCACCTGTCGCACTGCGTCGTCGATGCCGCGAAGAAGGGCGGCCCGGAGGCGGACGAGAAGGTCCGCGAGGCCTCCGACGCGATCGCCCGCCTGGTCCGCAGCTGACTTCCACCAACCCGCAAGACGCACGCAACCCGTTTCGAGCAAGGGAGATCGCTATGAGCACCACCACGACCTACTCCGTCGCCGGCATGACCTGCGGCCACTGCACCGCGGCCGTCACCGAGGAGCTCAGCAAGCTCGTCGGTGTCCAGGACGTGAAGATCGACCTCGTTGCCGGCGGCACCTCCGCGGTGCAGGTGACGAGTGAGTCCGCTCTCGATGAGGCCGCGGTCCGCGAGGCCGTCGACGAGGCGGGCTACGAACTGGTGGCGTCGTGAGCCGGGCCGCCGCGCTCCGGCTCGGCGCGTTCGCCGGTGCGCTGGCGCTCGCCTTCGTGGCGGCGTTCGGCATCGGCTCCGCGGTCGACCCGATCGCGGCGGCCGACGAGCCCTCCGCGCCGGCGCACGGAGAAGAGATGGGTGGCATGGAGCAGACCTCAGGACATGGCGGCGGGCACCAGGAGTCCGGGCAGTTGCCCGGACTGGCGGTGTCCGACGCGGGGTACACGTTCGCCCCGGTGACAACGTCCTTCACCAGCGGCACCAAGAACGACCTGCGTTTCGTGATCCAGGGGCCTGACGGCAAGCCGGTCACGCAGTACACACAGACACACGAGAAGAACCTGCACCTGATCGTGGTGCGGCGGGACCTGTCCGGGTTCCACCACCTGCACCCGGTGATGGCGGCGGACGGCACGTGGAGCATCCCGTTCACGTTCACCGCCGGCGGCACCTGGCGGCTGTACGCCGACTTCCAGCCGACCGGCCACGACAGCACACTGACTCTCGGCACCGACGTCAACGTCACCGGGATGTACGTCCCGGTCCCGGTCGCCGAACCGGCGAGCGTCTACAGCTTCCACGGGTACGACGTGACGCTGCAGGGCAATCCGGTCGCGGGCAAGGAGTCCGAGCTGACCTTCACGGTGAGCCGTGACGGCAAGCCGGTCACCGACCTGCAGCCGTACCTCGGCGCCTTCGGGCACCTGGTCTCGCTGCGCGGCGGCGACCTGGCCTACCTGCACAACCACCCGGCCGAGCACGCCGAGCCCGGCTCGAAGGGCGGACCGTCGATCACCTTCGGGACGACCTTCCCGACCGCGGCGACGTACAGCCTGTTCCTGGACTTCCAGCACGCGGGCGCGGTCCACACGGCCGAGTTCACCGTGAAGGTGGGTGCGGATGGGACCACGATCACCCCGCCGAGCCCGAAGCCCACCGCCGTACCGACGGCACCGACTGCACCGACTGCACCGACCAAGACGGTCATCGAGCCCACGGACAAGCCGAGCACCCCGGCGCACGCCGAGACCCCACATGGCCACTGAGAGGAGGCACGTCGCATGACCACCAGCGAGCCCGGTCGTTCCGTCGAACTCATCATCGGCGGTATGACGTGCGCCTCGTGCGCCGCCCGGGTGGAGAAGAAGCTGAACCGGATGGAGGGTGTCAGCGCGACCGTCAACTACGCCACCGAGAAGGCGAAGGTGACGTATCCCGAGGGCATCAGCACCGATGACCTGGTCGCCACCGTCGAAAAGACCGGGTACACCGCCAGCCTGCCCGCCCCTGCCGTCGCGCCGGACACAGCGTCCGGCGCAGGGTCGGGCGGCGGGTCGGGGGCGGCGGAGCCGGACGCGCTCAAACCGCTGCGGGACCGGTTGATCGCGAGCATCGTGCTCGCGGTGCCGGTGATCGCATTCGGGATGATCCCGGCGCTGCAGTTCGACTTCTGGCAGTGGGCGTCACTGACGCTGGCGTTCCCAGTGGTGACGTGGGCGGCGTGGCCGTTCCACAAGGCCGCCTGGACCAACCTGCGGCACGGCGCCGCCACGATGGACACGCTGATCTCGATGGGCGTGCTGAGCGCGTTCGTGTGGTCGCTGTACGCGCTGTTCCTCGGCGACGCGGGCGAGCCCGGCATGAAGATGCCGTTCGCGCTGATCCCGTCCCGCAGCGGCGGCGCGGAGGAGATCTACCTCGAGGTCGCGGCCGGCGTGACCACGTTCATCCTGGCCGGCCGGTACTTCGAGGCGCGGGCGAAGCGTCGCTCGGGCGCCGCCTTGCGGGCGCTGCTCGAGCTCGGCGCGAAGGACGTCGAGGTCCTGCGAAACGGGACCGAGACGCGGATCCCGGCCGACCAGCTGGTGGTCGGTGACGAGTTCGTCGTCCGGCCCGGCGAGAAGATCGCCACCGACGGTGTGGTCGTGACCGGCAGCAGCGCGGTCGACGCGTCGATGCTGACCGGCGAGTCGGTGCCGGTCGAGGTCGGCGAGGGCGACGCGGTCGTCGGCGCCACGGTGAACGCGGGCGGCCGGCTGGTCGTCCGGGCGACCCGGGTCGGCGCCGACACCCAACTGGCGCAGATGGCGCGGCTGGTCGAGGACGCCCAGAACGGCAAGGCTGCGGTCCAGCGGCTGGCCGACAAGGTGTCCGGGATCTTCGTGCCGATCGTGATCGCGCTGGCGCTCGGGACCCTCGGCTTCTGGCTGGGCAACGGTTCGCCGGTGGAGATCGCGTTCACTGCCGCGGTCGCCGTCCTGATCATCGCCTGCCCGTGTGCACTGGGCCTGGCCACGCCGACCGCGTTGCTGGTCGGCACCGGCCGGGGCGCGCAGCTGGGCATCCTGATCAAGGGTCCTGAGGTGCTGGAGTCCACCCGCCGGGTCGACACCGTCGTCCTGGACAAGACGGGCACCGTCACCACAGGCCGGATGGAGCTGGTCGACGTACTGCTGGCTCCCGGTCAGGACCGGACCGAGGTCCTGCGGCTGGCCGGCGCCCTGGAGCACTCGAGCGAGCACCCGATCGCGCAGGCCGTCGCACGGGCAGCGGCCCAGGAGACCGGGCCGCTGCCCGAGGTCGAGGACTTCGGCAATGTCGAGGGCCTCGGCGTCCAGGGCATCGTCGACGGACACGCAGTCCTGGTCGGACGGACCCAGCTGCTGGAGGAGTGGAGCCAGCACCTGCCGGACGAGCTCGCACACGCCAAGGAGCACGCCGAGGCCGAGGGCAGTACGGCGGTCGCGGTCGGCTGGGACGGGGAGGCGCGCGCGGTGCTGGTGGTCGCGGACACCGTGAAACCCACGTCCGTGCAGGCGATCAAGGACCTCAAGGCACTCGGGCTGCGGCCCGTACTGCTCACCGGTGACAACGAGGCAGTGGCAACCAAGGTGGCGGCCGAGGTCGGCATCGACGAGGTGATCGCCGAGGTGCTGCCGGCCGGCAAGGTCGACGCGGTGAAGAAGCTGCAGGACGAAGGCCGCGTGGTCGCGATGGTCGGCGACGGCGTCAACGACGCGGCCGCCCTCGCCCAGGCCGATCTCGGGCTGAGCATGGGCACCGGGACGGACGTCGCGATCGAGGCGAGCGACCTGACGCTGGTGCGCGGTGACCTCCGCGCGGCGGCGGACGCGATCCGGCTGTCCCGCAGTACGTTGCGCACGATCAAGGGCAACCTGTTCTGGGCCTTCGCCTACAACGTGGCCGCCCTGCCACTCGCCGCAGCCGGCCTGCTGAACCCGATGCTCGCAGGTGCCGCGATGGCCTTCAGCTCGGTCTTCGTCGTCTCGAACAGCCTGCGCCTGCGGCGGTTCCGTCCGCTGGCCTGACCCCGGCGGGACAGGCAACCCGCCAACCCCAGGCAGCACCTTCCAACCCCAGGCACCACCTTCCACACCCCGGCGCCACCTT
This sequence comes from Kribbella sp. NPDC048915, assembly GCF_040649595.1. Lineage (NCBI taxonomy): Bacteria > Bacillati > Actinomycetota > Actinomycetes > Propionibacteriales > Kribbellaceae > Kribbella > Kribbella sp. NPDC048915. Next base: position 6,211 of record NZ_JBEZFT010000048.1, read on the forward strand.
CCACACCCCGGCGCCACCTTCCACACCCCGGCGCCACCTTGCACAAGGTATTACCTGTGCAAGGTCCGTCCCGCCTGGCTCAGGTCTTGTGCGGAAGTGCAGGGAACCGGCGGGCTGTGGAAGGTCCCAACCGGCTGGGCACCGTACCGCCCACCTGTGCAAGGACGCCGCCGGCCAGGCGAACCTTGAACAGCCGCGCGAGACCTTGCACAAGGTATTACCTGAGCAAGGTCCCGCGTGATTGTGCAAGGTGACGCCTGGGTGTGGAAGGTGACGCCCGGGTGTGCAAGGTGACGCCTGGGGCGGTAAGTGCCCGCGGGGTGGGGGTTCGGGGGCAAGAGTGTGGGGTCAGCGGATCCAGGCGGTGGCGTCGGACGGCAGTTGGCCGTGCTCCAGCGGGATGCTGGTGAGGAGGACCTCCCGATACGGCGGGAGCTCGGTCGACGCCGTACCGAAATTGGTGACGCAGGTGAGGTTTTCGCGACGAAAAGCGAGGACGTCGGGTGCGGTGTCCAGCCAGGTCAACGTGCCGTCGCCGAGCAGTTCGCGTCGTAGCCGCAACCCGGTGCGGTACAGCGTGAGCATCGAGTTCTTGTCGTCGTACTGGGACTCGACGGTAAGGTTCTTCCAGTCGGCCGGCTGCGGCAACCACGGCGTACCGGCGCCGAAGCCGAACGGCGGTTCCTGGCCGGACCACGGTAGGGGCACCCGGCAACCATCGCGGCCGCGATCGGTGCCGCCGGATCTGGTGAAGATCGGGTCCTGCAGCACGTCGTCGGGCAGGTCCTCCACCTCGGGCAGGCCAAGCTCCTCCCCCTGGTAGACGTAAAGCCCGCCGGGCAGCGCCATCGCGAGCAGTGCGGCCGCCCGCGCGCGGCGCTCGCCGAGGACGAGATCGCTCGGCATCCCGTGCTTGCGGTCCTGATGCGAGAACGACGTGTCCGGCCGGCCGTACTTCGTCACCGGCCGGGTGACGTCGTGGTTCGACAGCACCCACGTGGGCGGTGCGCCGATCGGGACATGGGTGGCCAACGTCAGGTCGACCGACGCCTTGAGTTCGGCGGCCTCCCACGGGCGGGACAGGAAGTCGAAGTTGAACGCGGTCTGCAGCTCGTCCGGCCGCAGGTACAGCGCGAACCGCTCCTGGTCCGGCATCCACATCTCGCCGACGAAGAAGCGGTCGGCGTAGGAGTCCGCGATCCGCCGCCAGCCGCGGTACACCTCGTGCACGTCGTCGTGGTCGGTGTACGACTCCTCGACGCTGTCCAGGTCCTTGAACAGTACGGCGGCGCTGTCGATCCGGATGCCGTCGACGCCGCGGTCGAGCCAGAACCGGAGGATGTCGTGGAACTCCTGGACGACCTCGGGGTTGCGCCAGTTGAAGTCGGGCTGTTCGGGCGCGAACAGATGCAGGTACCACTCGCCGTCCGCGACCTGCGTCCAGGCCGGCCCGTTGAAGATCGACTGCCAGTCGTTGGGCGGACCATCACCGCGGCCGGGGCGGAAGAGGAAGCGGTCGCGCTCGGGTGAGCCGGGCCCGGCGCGCAGTGCCTGGACGAACCAGTCCTGCTCGATCGAGCCGTGGTTCGGCACGATGTCGATGATCGTGCGGATGTTCAGCGCGTGCGCCTCGGCGATGTACGCCTCCGCCTCGGCCAGGGTTCCGAACGCCGGGTCGATCGCACGGTAGTCCGCGACGTCGTACCCGCCGTCGGCCATCGGCGAAGGGTACCACGGGTTCAGCCAGATCGCGTCGATCCCGAGCTCGGCCAGGTACGGCAGTTTTGCCCGCAGCCCGGCCAGATCGCCGATCCCGTCGTCGTTGCCGTCGGCGAAACTCCGCAGGTAGACCTGGTAGATCGCGGCTCCGCGCCACCATTCGTCGGCCATCGAATCTCCTTAACCTTTGAGGCTTCCGGCGGTGAGCCCGGCCATGATGCTCCGCTGGAAGACGAAGAACACTGCGATCGTGGGCAGGCTGGCGATCACCAGCGCTGCGATCAGCACGTTCTGCGGCAGCTGCGCGGACAGCGACGCGATCCCGACGCTGATCGACATCTTCTCGGTCTCCGGCAGCACCAGCAGCGGCCAGACGAAGTCTTTCCAGACCGTGACCACGGACAGGATCGACACCACGCCGATGATCGGCCGCGACACCGGCAGCACGATCGACCAGAGAATTCGCAGCGGCGAGGCGCCGTCGATCTGCGCGGCCTCCAGCAACTCCTTCGGGATCGAGTCGAAGAACCGCTTCAGCAGGAACACGAAGAACCCGTTCGCTGCCGCCGGCAACCAGATCGCCCACGGCGTGTTGAGCAGATCGAGATGCAGGATCGGCAGATCCTTCGCCACCAGGTACGTCGGCAGCAGCAGCACCATCGGCGGGATCATCAGTGTCGCCAGCATCGCGCCGAGGACGAGCTTGCCGAGCACCGGCCGCAACTTCGACAGCGCGTACGCCGCGCTGACGTCGACCGCGAGTGTGAACAGCCACGCACCACCGGCGTACAGAGCGGTGTTCCTGAGGAAGACGCCGAGCTGCAGCTGTTCCCAGGCGTCCTTGTAGACACTGAAGTCGAAGTGCTGCGGGAAGAAGCTCGGCGGGATCTGCGCCAGTTCGTCGGGCGACTTGAGCGCGCCGGTCACCATCCAGTACAGCGGGAACACGAACGCACCGGTGAATCCGAGCACCGTCACCGTCAGCACGGTCCAGTAGGTGATCCGGCCGCGCGTGGTCCGGAGTGCGAGAGGTGACACCAGGGTTCTCATCGCGGCGCCTCCTCACGTGACACCCGCAGGTAGATGGTCGAGAACACCAACAACACGATCATCAGCATCAGCCCGAGCGCGGAACCGCCGCCGAAGTCACCGAAGTTGAACGCGTACTGGTACATCAGGTAAGCCACGGTGACGGTCGCGTTCTCCGGTCCGCCGCCGGTCAGCAGGTACGGCTCGATGAAGACCTGCATGGTCGCCACGATCTGGAGCAGCAGCATTACCAGCAGGATCAGCTTGGTCTGCGGGATCGTCACGTGCCGCAGCCGGCGCAGCAGGCCGGCGCCGTCCAGCTCCGCGGACTCGTACAGCTCGCCCGGGATGCTCTGCAGTGCGGCGAGATAGATCAGCGTGCCGGTGCCGAGGTTCATCCAGGTCGACACGATCACCAGACTGACCAGCGCCGTACTCGTGGAGTCCAGCCAGCTGAGCTGCGGGAGATGGGCCGCGTCGAGCACCTGGTTGAACAAACCGTTGCCCGGATCGTAGAACCACTTGAACAGCAGCACGGCCACCGCCGGCGGCAGCATCACGGGCAGGTACACAACGAACCGCAGGTACGCCTTCGCGTGCTTCAGCTCGTTGAGCACCACGGCCAGCACGAACGGTACGGCGTACCCGATCACCAGCGCCAGCCCCGTGAACGCCGCGGTGTTCAGCCACGCGGACCGGAACGCCGGGTCCGCGATCACCGTCCGGAAGTTCTCGAACCCGACCCACTCACCCGGGTCGACGAAGTTGTTCTGCTGGAAGCTGAGGACGATCTCGCGGACCATCGGATACCAGGAGAACAACGCGAAACAGATCAGCGCGGCGCAGAGGAAACCGTAGGCCGTGACGTTCCGGCCGATCGTCCTGCGCAGGGCGCCGTGGTCGTCGCCTGACCGCGGGTCCGTCGTCCCCACGCGCTGGGGACGACGGACCCGCTCCTCGGTCACCGTCATTACGTGTTCTTCGCGAGGATCTTGTTGGCCTTGCCCTCGGCGTCGCTGAGCAGCTTGTCGATGTCGGCGTCCTTGCGGGTCAGGACGGCGGACATCGCGACGTCGAGGACGGCGTACAGCTCCTGCGCCTTCGGCGGCTCGAGCTTGTTCGTGATGTTGCCCTGGGCACTCACGTACGGCGCGAAGTTGTCGACCGGGACGGTCGCGTACTGCTTGCGCAGGGCATTGATCTCCTGGCCCGGAGCTCTGTCCCCGTACAGGTCCGGGATCGGCAGACCCACCGGCCGGCCCTGCTCCTTCGACCGCTGGTAGTTGAACTGCCCCTGGCCCGGCGTCAGCTCGTGGAACTCCAGCCACAGCAGACCGGCCTTGATCTTCTCCGGCGACGCCTTCGGGTTGAACATGTACCCGTCACCGCCGCTGAGCGAGAACTTGCCCTCCGACTCCGGGACCGCGGTCACACCGTAGTCCTCGAACTTGCCCTTGAAGTCGTTGTTCACCGACTGCACGACATCCGGCGCACCGACCATCATGCCGAGCTTGCCGGCGCCCATCATGCGCATCAGGTCCTCCCACTGCAGCAGCTGCTTGCTGCCCATGGAGTTGTCCTCCCAGCGCATCTTCTGCAGGGTCTGCAAGACCGCCTTGCCCTCGGGGCTGTTGAACGCCGCGGTCTTGCCGTCCTCGCTGACCATCGACCCGCCGCGCGCGTACAGCTCCGCGGCGAAATGCCAGCCGCCGGTGTTGCCGGCCGAGTACTCACCGAAGCCGACGTACCCGGGGCCGAGCGCGGCGATCTTCTTCGCGGCCGCCCGCACCTCGTCCCAGGTCTTCGGCGGGTTGGCCGGGTCGAGTCCCGCCTGGCTGAACAGCTTGCGGTTGTAGACCAGGCCCATGTTGTAGTTGTTGCGCGGCAGGCCGTACGTCTTGTCGCCGTCGGTGAAGACGCTCATCACGTCCGCGCGCAGGTCTTTGACCTTGCTCACGCTGCCGACGTACTGGCTGATGTCGGCGGCCTGCTTCTTCTCGATGATCTTGCGGACATCGGTGTAGTAGACGTAGAAGACGTCCTCCTGCGTCCCGCCGGCCAGCTTCGCCTGGAACGTGTCCGGGTTGATGCAGGGGAACGCGTCCTTGCCCTCGACCGTGATGTTCGGGTGCGCCTTCTGGAACGCGGCGACATCGGCATCCCAGGCCTCGCGCTCCTTCGGATTGCTCTTCGGCGGCTGACAGCCGACCGTGATCGTCACCGGGCCGTCGCCGGCCGCCGGTGTCTCGTCGTCCCCCGACCCGCAGGACGCGGCCACCAGCCCGAGTCCCGCAACCAGCAGCAGGCTGAGCCCGCGGCGCGTTGTCGTCATCTCCACCCTCTCCCTCGGATCGTGCGCCAACCGTAGGGAATCGAACGCAGGACCGCAATACTTCGATGAGCTATTGCAAATTCGTGACTACTGGTGGGAGATTGGCGGGAGACGGGCACACGACAACAGCCGCCGACCTGATGGTCGACGGCTGCCAGGTGCTGCGTCGTACGGGCGTCGTACTGCGTCGCGCTCTGGCCGCGCAGGGTTCGGCGGGTCAGGTACGGGCGCGGGCCGTGGAGGCGCGGACGACCAGCTCGGGTTCGAAGAGGAGTTCGTCGGCGGGTACGGCGGCGCGCTCGATCAGCGCGACCAGCATGTCGACCGCGGCGCGGCCCATCGCGTCGATCGGCTGGCGGACCGTGGTCAGCGGCGGGTCGGTGCAGTTCATCATCGCGGAGTCGTCGTACCCGATCACCGAGACCTCGTCGGGCACGCTCAGGCCGGCGCGGCGGACGGCGCGGATCGCGCCGAGCGCGAGGATGTCGCTGGCGCAGACGATGCCGGTGACGCCCTGGTGCACCAGCTTGGTCGCGGCCGCATGCCCGCCCTCGAGCGAGAACATCGTGTGCTCGACCAGGTCCGGATCCGCCTCCGGCGACGCCTGGAAGGCCTCGAGCTTCCGCCGCGACGGGATGTGGTCGCGCGGCCCGAGCACCATGCCGATCCGGCGATGCCCGAGTGCCCGAAGGTGACCGATCGCCATCTCGGCGGCGACATAGTCGTCGGACGAGACCTGCGGGAAGCCGAGGTGGTCGACCGCCGCGTTCACCAGCACGGTCGGCAGCTTGCGCTCCTGGATCAGCTGGTAGTGCTGGTGCGGCGCGTCGGCCTGCGCGTAGAACCCGCCGGCGAACACCACCCCGGACACCTGCTGCTGCAGGAGCAGATCCACATAGTCGGCCTCGGAGACACCGCCGACCGTCCGCGTGCACAGCAAGGAAGTGAAACCCTGCTGCGCGAGCGCACCGCCGACAACCTCGGCGAACGCGGGAAAGATCGGGTTCTGCAACTCGGGCAGCACCAGACCGACCAGCCGGGCGCGGTCGCCGCGCAGCTGGGTGGGCCGCTCGTACCCGAGCACGTCGAGCGCGGTGAGCACCGCCTCCCGGGTCGCCTCGGACACGCCGGGCTTGCCGTTCAGCACCCGGCTGACGGTCGCCTCGCTGACGCCGACCTTCTTGGCCACCTCTGCAAGTCGTCGTGTCATGACGCAAACTCTACGCCAGATCACGCAAGTTCTTGCAAGCACTTGCGTGCTCTCGCTGAAGCCTCAGGATTCCTGACAGACTGGGCGCCGTGCCTCGATTCGTCGCCACCCGCCCGGACACCGGTCTGCTGTCACTCCCGTGGGACATCCCGCTGGCGGACTGGCCCGAGGACCAACTGGTCGCGCTGCCGCGCGGTATCTCGCGGCACGTGGTCCGATTCGTCCGCGTCAACGGCAGCGTGTACGCGATCAAGGAGGTCCTCGAGCACCTCGCGCTGCACGAGTACCGCCTGCTCCGCGACCTGGAGCGGCTGGAGGCACCGTCGGTCGAACCGGTCGGCGTCATCACCGACCGGGTGGACCGCAACGGTGAGCCGATCGACTCGATCCTGATCACGCGGCACCTGCAGTTCTCGCTGCCGTACCGGGCGCTGTTCTCCAGCACGCTGCGCCCGGACACGGTGAACCGGCTGATCGACGCACTGGTCGCGCTGATCGTCCGGCTGCACCTGAACGGGTTCTTCTGGGGCGACTGCTCGCTGTCCAACACGCTGTTCCGCCGCGACGCCGGCGCGTTCGCGGCGTACCTGGTCGACGCCGAGACCGGTGAGCTGCACCAGGACATCTCCGACGGGCAGCGCGCGCACGACCTCTACACCGCGGAGATCAACCTGTTCGGCGAGCTGCTCGACCTGCAGGAAGGCGGTCTGCTCGACGAGGCGATCGACCCGCAGGAGACCGTCGAGTCGATCCAGAAGCGGTACGAGGCGTTGTGGGCCGAGCTGACCGCGCCGGAGGAGTTCGCCACCGACGAGATGCACCGGCTCGACTCGCGGATCCGCCGGCTCAACGAGCTCGGCTTCGACGTCGCGGAGATCGACATCATCACCGACTGGGACGGCAGCCAGGTCCGCATCCAGCCGAAGGTCGTGGACGCCGGTCACCACTCGCGGCGACTGCTGCGGCTCACCGGGCTGGACGTGGAGGAGAACCAAGCCCGGCGGCTGCTCAACGACCTGGACTCGTACGCGGCGGCCACCGACCAGCAGAACGAGGACGAGGAGATCGTCGCGCACCAGTGGCTGACCGAGGTCTTCGAGCCGGTCGTGCGGTCGGTCCCGCGGAACCTGCGCCGCAAGCTCGAACCCGCCGAGGTGTTCCACGAGGTGCTCGAACACCGCTGGTTCCTGTCCGAGCAGGCCGGCCACGAGGTCGACACGATGGAAGCGGCCCGCTCGTACGTGAACGACGTACTGGCCGCGAAACCGGATGAGAAGCTCGCGCTGCCCACGCCCACCGGCCTGACCGAGTCCGACTGAGTGCTCGGCGTCCTCATCACCTCCTGAACCCGGCCCCGACCGAAGGAGAACCATGAAGATCGTCGGTTTTGAAACGTTTTTGGTGGCACCGCGGTGGCAGTTCCTGCGGATCGACACCGACGAAGGCATCAGCGGGTGGGGCGAGCCGATCGTCGAGGGACGTGCCGAGGCCGTGCAGGGCGCGGTCGCGGCCCTGATGGAGTACCTGATCGGCACCGATCCGCTCCGGATCGAGGAGCACTGGCAGGTGATGGCCAAGGGCGGCTTCTACCGCGGCGGCCCGGTGCTGTCGAGCGCGCTCGCGGGCATCGACCAGGCGTTGTGGGACATCAAGGGCCGCCACCACGACGTTCCGGTGCACGAGCTGCTCGGCGGCCCGGTCCGCGACCGGGTGCGTGTCTACACCTGGGTCCACGGTCGCGACAACGCCGAGCTCGTCGACGCCGCGCAGGCCAAGGTCGCGAAGGGGTTCACGGCGCTCAAGCTCAACCTGTCCGAGGCGCTGCCGCCGATCCCGTCGGCCGCGCACCTGCGGGCCGCGGTGAGCCGGGTCGAGGCGCTCCGCGCAGCGCTCGGTGACGGCGTCGACATCGCGCTCGACCTGCACGGCCGGTTCAGTACGGCGGCCACGCGGCAGATCCTGCCGCTGCTCGAACCGCTGCTGCCGATGTTCATCGAGGAACCCGTCCTGCCCGACTTCTCCCGCGACCTGCGCCGGATCACCGAGTCGACCAGCATCCCGATCGCCACCGGCGAGCGGCTGTTCTCGCGCTGGGACTTCCGCGACGTGCTGCCCACCGGGATCGCCGTCGCGCAGCCCGATGTCTCGCACGCCGGCGGCATCTCCGAGGTCCGGCGGATCGCCGCGATGGCCGAGGCGTACGACGTCAGCGTCGCACCGCACTGCCCGCTCGGACCGATCACGCTGGCCGCGAGCCTGCAGCTGGACTTCGCCGTACCGAACTTCCTGATCCAGGAGCAGAGCCTCGGCATCGAGTACGGCGGCGGCAATGCACTGCTCGACTACCTGGTGGATCCGGAGGTGTTCGCCTTCACCGACGGGCACGTGCAGCGCCCCGCCGGTCCCGGCCTGGGCATCGAGGTCGACGAGGACGCCGTCCGGGCCGCGGCCGCCGAACCACATCGTTGGCGCTCCCCCGTCCTGCGGCACGACGACGGATCGTTCGCGGAATGGTGAACCCGCCGATGGGCTGGAACAGCTGGGACTGTTTCGGCACCACCGTCACCGAGGCCGAGGTGCTGGCCAACGCGCAGGTGATGCACGACGAGCTGCTGCCGTTCGGGTGGGACACGGTGGTGGTCGACATCGCGTGGTACGACCCGACGGCCCGGTCGCACGGCTACAACGAAAACGCCCCGGTCGTGCTGGACGGGTATGGGCGGCAGTTGCCGGCGCCGGAGCGGTTCCCGTCAGCTGCCGGTGGTTCGGGATTCGGGCCGTTGGCCGCGGAGGTACACGCATTGGGGCTCAAGTTCGGGCTGCACATCATGCGGGGCATTCCGCGGCGCGCGGTCGAGCTGGATCTGCCGGTGTACGGGACCGAGTGGACGGCACGGGAGGTCGCCGACTTCGACCACGTGTGCGCGTGGAATCCGGACAACGTCGGGCTCGATCACGACCACCCTGGCGCGCAGGCCTACTACGACGCGCAGGTCGCGCAGTTCGCCGCCTGGGGTGTCGACTACATCAAGGCCGACGACATGCTGGCGCCGTATCACGACCGCGAGATCGCGGCGTACGCACAGGCGATCCGGCGTAGCGGACGGGACATGGTGCTGTCGTTGTCGCCCGGGACCTGGCTGTCGACCCATCACGTCGAGCACCTGCGGGAGCATGGGCAGCTCTGGCGGATCTCGGACGATCTGTGGGACCGGTGGGAGGACGTGCACGCGCAGTTCGCCCGACTGGCGCGGTGGGCGCCGTACCAGCAACCCGGCGGCTGGGCGGACGCGGACATGCTGCCGCTCGGTCATATCGGGATCCGGGCGGAACGCGGCGACGACCGGGACAGCAGGCTGACGGTCGACGAGCAGAAGACGCTGCTGACCTTGTGGGCGATGGGTCGCTCGCCGCTGATGATGGGCGGCGATCTGCCGACCACCACGCCGGAAACCCTTGCGCTGTTGAAGAATCCTGCCCTCGCCGCACTGCTGCGCAACTCGTCCGGCAACCGCGAGATCGTCCGCGAACCGCTGGACGACGGCGAAGTCATCGTCTGGACAGCCCAGGGTGACGGGTGTTCGTACGCCGCACTGTTCTGGACCGGGGCCGCACCCCGAGATGTTCAATTACCTGCGGAGCTTCCTGTGCCGGCCAAGGACCTGTGGACCGGCGAGGTGAGCAGCGAGCGCACCTTCACCGTGCCCGCGCACGGCGTCCGCTGGCTCGCGCTCAGCCCGGCGCTCTGAGGGTTACTTGTAGACGACCCACGCCGGGGTTTCCTCGGCAGGGTTGTACCCGCCGCCGGGAAGGCCCCATCGGCGGGTGTCGGCGTACGAGTGGCGGACGACCAGGAATCGGCCGTCCGCCTGGCGCAGCAGCGCCTTCACGCCGAAGGTGGTGGGTTTGCGCAGGCGCCACCACAGCTGCACGAACGGCGAGCCGGCGCGGAGCAGCGCCGAGCGGAAACGCATCAGCGCGGCGGCATCCGGAGCGCGCCGTCCAGGCGGATGACCTCACCGTTCAGCAACTGGTTGTCGAGGATGTGCCGGACCAGCGCGGCGTACTCCGACGGCTTGCCCAGCCGCGACGGGTGCGGGACCTGCTGCTCCAGCACCGTCCGGGTCTCCTCGGGCAGCCCGGCGAGCATCGGCGTCTCCATCGTGCCCGGCGCGATCGTCACGACCCGGATGCCCTTGTCGGCGAGATCGCGTGCGGCGGTCAGCGTGAGCGCGACGATCCCGCCCTTGCTGGACGCGTACGCCGCCTGCCCGATCTGACCGTCGTACGCCGCGATCGACGCGGTCATCACGACGACACCGCGGTCGCCGTCCGCGGTGGGCTCGGTGGCCAGCATCCGCTCGGCGGCGAGCCGCAGCACGTTGAAGGTCCCGATCAGGTTGATCTCGATCACCTGACGGAAAGTTGCCAGCGGCAACGGGCCCTTGCGGCCGACGACCCGGCCGGGGGTCGCGACGCCGGCGCAGTTCACCACCACCCGCAGCGTGCCCAGCTGCTCCGCCGCGTCGAGCGCCGCCGCCACCGCGGCCTCGTCGGTGACGTCGGCCGGCGCGAACACCACCCGGTCACCCAGCTCGTCGGCGACCGCCTTGCCCGCGGACGACGGCAGATCGACGATCACCACGCCGAGCCCGTCCGCCGCCAACCGCCGTACGGTCGCCTCGCCGAGCCCCGAACCCCCACCCGTGACCAGCGCGACGTCGGACGGGCTGAAATGCATCACACACTCCTCAATACGTCGCGGCCGATGACGAGCCGCTGGATCTGGTTGGTGCCTTCGAAGATCTGGGTGACCTTGGCCTCGCGCATGTACCGCTCGGCCGGGAAGTCCCGGGTGTAACCGTACCCACCGAGCACCTGGACGGCGTCCGTCGTGACCTTCATCGCCGCATCGGTGCAGATCAGCTTCGCGATCGCGGCCTCGCGGGTGAACCGGCGGCCGAGGTCACGCCGGCGCGCGGCGTGCAGGTACGTCGCCCGCGCCGACTCGACCGCGGCCGCCATGTCGGCGATCAGGAATTGCAGCCCCTGGAAGTCCGCGATCGCCTGCCCGAACTGCTGCCGCTCCTTCGCGTACGACGCCGCGAGGTCGAGTGCCGCCTGGGCCAGACCGGTCGCGCACGCCGCGATCCCGAGCCGCCCGGAGTCGAGCGCGGACAGCGCGATCCGCATCCCGTCGCCCTCGGCGCCGATCAGGTTGCCGGCCGGGACGCGGACGTCGTCGAAGTTGACCAGCGTGGTCGTCGACCCGGTCAGGCCCATCTTCCGCTCCGGCGCCCCGAAGCTCAGCCCGGCCGCGTCGGCCGGCACGTGAAACGCCGAGATTCCGTGCGTGCGGTCGTCGGAGGTTCGGGCGAACGTGGTGTAGAAGTCGGCGTGCGAACCGTGGCTGATCCACGCCTTCGTCCCGTTCAGGACGTACGAATCGCCGTCGCGGACGGCGCGCGTGGTCATCCCGGTGATGTCGGACCCGGCCTGCGGCTCGGACAGCGCGTACGCCCCGAGCAGCTCGCCGCCGACCATGTCCGGCAGCAACCGCTCGCGCTGCTCCTCGGTCCCGTACGTCGCGACCGCGTAGCTGGTCATGGTGTGCACCGAGACGCCGACACCGACCGACATCCAGGCGGACGCGATCTCCTCGAGCATCTGCAGGTACACCTCGTACGGCTGCTCGGCGCCGCCGTACTGCTCCGGGTACGGCAGGCCGAGCAGGCCGGCCTTCCCGAGCGTGCGGAACGCCGCGCGCGGAAACGCCTCGGTCTCCTCGGCGTGCGCGGCGTGCGGGGCGAGCTCGTGCTCGCACAACTCACGCACCAGCGCCAGCAGCTCGACGGACTCGTCGGTGGGCAGGAGTCGGTCGACAGCCATCAGTGCCCCCTCTCGGCAAACCCCCGTGACGTTCCTGAAATGATACTCAGAACGATACTGAAGCACGCAATCCAGTATCGTTCTATGCTGTCTCGATATGACAACAGTCGTTCCCGGGCGGCGTACCCGCCGGCAGTCCGAACTGCTCGACCGGCTCCTGGCCCTGTTTCTCGAGCAGGGATTCAGCCGCTTCACCCTGGACGACCTGGCCGCCGAGCTGCGCTGCAGCAAGACGACGCTGTACGCCCTCGCGCCGAGCAAGGAGCAGCTCGCCGTCGAGGTGGTCAAGCACTACTTCAAGCACGCCACCGCGCAGGTCGAGTCCGCGGTCGCCCGGCAGACCCGGCACGATCGCCGGATCGCGGCGTACCTGAACGCGGTCGCCGACGCGCTGCGGCCGGCCAGCCGGACGTTCCTCGACGACGTGGCGACCTTCGCGCCGGCCCGTTCGGTGTACGAGCGGAACACCCGGATCGCGGCCGAGCGGGTCCGTCAGCTGATCGAGGACGGCATCAACCACAAGACGTTCCGCCAGGTGGACATCGCGTTCGCGGCCGAGATGATCGCGCACACCATGCAGGCGATCCAGCGCGGCGACATCGCCCGGCGGACCGGTCTGAACGACGCCGAGGCGTACCGCGAACTCGCGTCGTTCGTGCTGCACTCGCTGCGGCTCGATTGAAACCGCGCCTGGACCGGACGGCGGCTCGATTGAACCGCGGCGGGAAATAGGGTTGGGCGACGTCCGCTTGCTGCCACAGCACGCACTGAAGCCGTATGCCCCGGAAGGCTGATGGTATGAAAACTCTTCGTCGAACAGCGGTCCTCATGGTGACCGCCGCGCTGGCCATGACCGCCGCCGTCCCGGCCGGGGCCGACCCCGTGAAACCGCCGCCCCGGCTGTCCGCGAAGTCGATCGTGGCAACGCTGAACAAGCAGATCTACACACCCGGTACGGCGTGGCAGACGCAGCCGGACGGCACCGTGCTGGTGTCCTACGACCCGACCGTGACCGGGACCAAGCTGACCAAGCTCACCGGTCTGACCAAGCAGCTCGGCGCAAACGTCAAGCTCGAGAAGCTCCCCGGCAAGCTGACGAAGTACATCAGCGGCGGGATGCCGACGTACGGCGGCGAATACACCTGCAGCGTCGGCTTCAACGTCCAGCGCCGCGGGAAGTACTACTTCCTCACCGCGGGCCACTGCGGCAAGGAGGCGTCCCGCTGGTACCAGGACCCGGGGCACAAGATCTACACCGGCGCGGTGCACCACGCCAGCTACCCGTGGAACGACTACTCGCTGGTCGTCTACCGCACCGACATCAAGACGAAGCCCCCGGGCGGCAGCGTGTACCTGTACAACGGCCGCTCGCAGGACATCACGACGGCGATGACGCCGGGCCTGAACCACCTGGTGTACCGCGCGGGCGCCACCAGCGGCCTGCACAGCGGCCGGGTGACCGGGCTGAACGCGGTGGTGAACTACGGTGACGGGCGCGTGGCCGGCCTGATCCGGACCAACGTGTGCGCCGAGCCGGGTGACTCCGGCGGTCCGCTGTTCTACCGGCAGTGGGCGTTCGGCCTGACCTCGGGCGGTTCGGGCGACTGCAAGTCGGGCGGCGTGACCTATTTCCAGCCCGTGGTGGAAGCTCTGAACGCGTACGGGGTCTCCGTCTACTGAGCGCAGGATTCCCCTACTCTCCGAGATTGTTTGAATACTCAGGGAGATAGTGGGTAGGACTCGTCACGGTTGAGTCAAGGACGTCCCGCCCCGAAGGCGTCCTCATCGTGAGGAGGTTCAACCGTGAACAAGTCCCCATTGCGCCGTACTTTCGCCGTCCTGGCCGCGGCCGGGCTTGCCGCCAGCGGACTGCTGGCCACGCAAGCCTCGGCCGCACCGGTCGACCCGTCCACCCTGTCCGTCGCCGCGATCACGTCCGAACTGAGCGAGAACGCGACCATCCCGGGCACCGCCTGGCAGACCGCCCCCGACGGCCGCATCATCGTGTCGTACGACGAAACCGTCACCGGCGCGAAGCTGGCGAAACTGACCAGCGTGACCAAGCAGTTCGGTCAGCGGATCACGCTCGAGAAGATGTCCGGCAAGCTGACCAAGTACATCCGCGGCGGCGACGCCATCTACGGCGGGCAGTACCGCTGCTCGCTCGGCTTCAACGTCCGCAGCGGCAGCACGTACTACTTCCTGACCGCGGGCCACTGCGGCAACATCGCCTCCAGCTGGTACGCGAACTCCAGCAAGACCACGTTGCTCGGCACCGTCGCCGGGTCGAGCTTCCCCGGGAACGACTACGCGATCGTGCGGTACAGCTCGTCGTACACCAACCACCCCGGCACGGTGAATCTCTACAACGGTTCCACCCAGGACATCACGTCCGCCGGCAACGCCTACGTGGGCCAGGCGGTCAAGCGCAGTGGGAGCACGACCGGTCTGCACAGCGGTTCGGTCACCGGCGTGAACGCCACGGTGAACTACGCCGAAGGCACCGTGACCGGCCTGATCCGCACCAACGTGTGCGCCGAAGGCGGCGACTCCGGCGGCGCGCTGTTCGCCGGCACGGTGGCCCTCGGCCTCACCTCCGGTGGCTCCGGCAACTGCTCCTCGGGCGGCACCACCTACTTCCAGCCCGTCACCGAGGTCCTCTCCCGCTACGGCGTCAGCGTCTACTGACCCACCCACCACAACTGCGCCCCGAACCCTAGGGCCCGGGGCGCAGTTGTGTGTCAGGAGGGTGACAGAACCGGGAAACCAAGTTCCTCGGCCGCGGTAACCAACTCCTTGTCATACGTGACGAACTCAGACAGTTCCGACCGGAACGGTTCCGCGCTGGCGAGGTGAAGCGCATCCAGCGATCCGAGTCTTGCTGTCCGATAAGCCATCGCCCGGCCGAGGACCGTTGAGGTGAGATCCACCAGAAAGACACCGCGGATCGCCTGAGCAGCAAAGTACGGGACCTGCCGGTGATCGATGCCGGCCCGGAGGAGCGTGCGAGTGATCTCCAGGCTCGCCAGCTCGCTGGTGAGCAACTCGGTCTCCGCCGGCAGGGCCTGGCGCCAGGCGCGCAGAGCAGCTGATTCGGCCTCCGGCTTGATGAACTTGAGCAGAGCGCACGAGTCGAGGTAGATCACCGGCGCCGCTCCTTGTCCCGATCCTCGATCAGCAGGTCGGACAAACTCGCGACGTCAGGTGCCAGCTCCATTATCAGATCCGGCATGCCCAGCTCAGCAGGCGGAGTCACCTCTCCCGAATCGATCAGATGCTGCAGCACCCCGGGACGGGCGTCCTCGGGCACAAGCCGCAATACCGGACGCCCGCGATCGGTCACCACGATGGTTTCACCCGCACGCACCCGAGCGACCGCCTTCGACGGGTTCTGGTTCAGCTCCCGGAGCCCGATGGTTCTCATGTCCCCAATGTAACTACATCATGTAGTTACATCAAGGGCGCGGCGGCGGGAGATTTCGTAGAGGGTTACGCCGGCGGCGATGCCGGCGTTGAGGGATTCGGTGGCGCTGGTCATCGGGATCGAGACGATCAGGTCGCAGTTCTCCCGGACCAGACGGGCCAGGCCCTTGCCCTCGGAGCCGATGACCAGGACCAGCGGCTCGGTGGCAGCCGCGAACGACGGGAGGTCGACGGCGCCGTCCATGTCGAGGCCGATGACCAGCAGGCCGGCCTCCTTGTACGACTTGAGCACCCGGTTCAGGTTGGTGGCGCGGGCGACCGGGATCCGGGCCGCGGCACCGGCCGAGGTCTTCCACGCCGACGCCGACATCGACGCGGTACGGCGTTCCGGTACGACGACCCCGTGCGCACCGAACGCGGCCGCGGACCGGGTGATCGCGCCGAGGTTCCGCGGGTCGGTGACACCGTCGAGCGCGACGATCAGCGGCACCTCCTTCGCGTCGTACGCCCGGTCGAGCAGGTCGTCCGGATGCGCGTACTCGTACGGCGGGATCTGCAGCGCGACGCCCTGGTGCGCGCCGCCCGCGGTGACCCGATCGAGCTCCGTGCGCGGCACCTCGAGCACCGAGACACCGGTTTCGACGGCGACCAGCAGCGCCTCCCGCAGCCGGGCGTCCCGTTCGGTGCCTTCGGCAACATGCAGCGCCGTTGCCGGAACGCCGGCCCGCAGCGCCTCGACGACTGGGTTGCGCCCGTACACCCATTCGTTGGTGGCGTCGCCGTCCTTGCGCGACCGACTGCGGTTCTTCTCCCGCTCCTTGGCCCGCTCGGCGGCCTTCGCCCGCTTGTGCGCCGGGTGCTTGACCCGGTCCACCGCCTTCGGTGTCGGTCCCTTGCCCTCGAGTCCGCGGCGGACCCGGCCGCCCGATCCGGCGGTCGGGTTGCCGCGCGGCTTCTTCCGGACGGCGCCCTTGCGCCGACTACTGCCTGGCACGTCAGTTTCCCTCGGTTGTGGTGGACCCGGCCAGCGACCAGCGCGGCCCCTGCGGGGTGTCCTCGACGACGACGCCGAGTGCCTTCAACCGGTCGCGGACGGCGTCCGCGGCGGCATAGTCCTTGCGTTCCCGGGCGGCCTGGCGCTGCTCGAGCAGTGCCTGCACCAGCCCGTCGACGACCTCGGTCAGCTCGTCGCTGCCGCCGGCTCGCGACACCCACGGCTCAGCCAGCGGGTCCAGCCCGAGCACGCCGAGCATCCCGCGCACGGCCGCGAGCGTCTCGCGGAGCGCCTCGGAGTCGCCGTCGGCAGCCAGCTTGTTGCCGTCCCGGACGGTGTTGTGCAGTACGGCGATCGCGGCCGGGGTGCCCAGGTCGTCATCCATCGCGGTGACGAAGTCGAACGGCAACTCGGCGGCCGGCTCGACGGCTCCGGAGAGCTCGACGGCTCGGGTCACGAAACCCTCGAGCCGCTGGAAGCTCTTCGCCGCCTCGTCAAGCGCCTCGAACGAGAACTCGACGACCGAGCGGTAGTGCGACTGCACGAGGTAGTAGCGCAACTCGATCGGCCGGACCCACTCGACGACGTTCCGGACGACGGCGCTGTTGCCCATCGACTTCGACATCTTCTCGCCGGCCGTGGTGACGAGCGCGTTGTGCATCCAGAACCGGGCGAGCTTCTGCCCGACCGCGGTCGACTGGGCCAACTCGTTCTCGTGGTGCGGAAACCGGAGGTCCAGCCCGCCGCCGTGGATGTCGAACTCCGCGCCGAGGTACTTGCCGGCCATCGCCGAGCACTCCAGGTGCCAGCCCGGGCGGCCGCGGCCCCACGGCGTCGGCCACGAAGCGGTCCGCGGCGTGCCCTCGACGTACCCTTTCCAGAGCGCGAAGTCGCGCGGGTCGCGCTTGCCGCGCGGGTCCGCGTCCTCGGCGGCTTCCATGTCGTCGATCCGCTGGTGCGACAGCTTCCCGTACTCCGGCCACGAGCGGACGTCGAAGTACACGTCCCCCGATCCGTCCGGAGCGACGTACGCGTGCCCGCGGTCGATCAGCTGCTCGATCATCTCGAGCATCTCCGGGATGTGACCGGTGGCGCGCGGCTCGTACGTCGGCGGGCGGCAACCGAGCACGTCGTACGCCCAGTGCAGCTCGCGCTCGAACTCGTAGGCGTGCGCCCACCACGGGATGCCGCGCTCGGCGGACTTGGCGAGGATCTTGTCCTCGATGTCGGTCACGTTCGCGATCACGGTGACCTCGTAGCCGGACCGTTCCAGCCAGCGGCGCAGAACGTCGAAGACCACTTCCTTGTAGATGTGCCCGACATGCGGGGCACCCTGCACCGTCAGCCCACAGTGGTAGATCCCGACCTTGCCCGGGTGGACCGGCTCGAAATCTCGCACTGCTGCCGTTGCGGTGTCGTACAAGCGAAGTGTCACCGGTCAAGGGTAACGGGAGGTGACGCCGGTAAATAATCACCGAACTCCCGGCGCACAGGGTTGGATCTTGGCGAAGGCGGGTAAGACCATCGGCGAGCGCTCTATCCGCCCCTTAGACGCTGTAGGAGGATCCGTGAAGTCCGCCCTTTTCACGGGTGCCGCCGTCGCTCTCGGCCTGATCCTGGCCACGACCGGCTCCGCCCACGCCAGTACCACCCCGGAATCCCAGCCCACACTCCAGCCGACGGCACAGGCCCGTCAGCACGGCATCGACAAAGCCGGCGACGCCTACCTGGGCTGGACGCAGAACTCCACCACCGCCTCGGCCCCGGCCGGCAACGCCCCCGCAGCCACCGTCGAAGGCATGGACGTGTCCAGCCATCAAGGCAACGTCAACTGGAGCTATTGGTGGGGCCAAGGAAAACGGTTCGCCTATGTGAAGGCGACCGAAGGCACGTCGTACAAGAACCCGTACTTCGCCCAGCAGTACAACGGGTCCTACAACATCGGCATGATCCGCGGCGCGTACCACTTCGGGCTGCCGAACAGTTCGAGCGGCGCCACGCAAGCGAACTACTTCGCCACCAACGGCGGCGGCTGGTCCAAGGACGGCAAGACGCTGCCGGGTGTGCTCGACATCGAGTACAACCCGTACGGCGCGACCTGTTACGGGCTCAGCGCATCGGCGATGGTCAGCTGGATCCGTGACTTCGTGAACACCTACAAGGCCCGCACCGGGCGCGACGCGGTGATCTACACGAACTACGACTGGTGGAGCCGCTGCACCGGCAACAGCACCGCCTTCAACTCGACCAACCCGCTCTGGGTGGCGCGCTACTCCTCGTCGCCGGGGACACTGCCGGGCGGCTGGCCGTTCTACACCTTCTGGCAGTACACCTCGTCACCGCTGGACCAGAACCGCTTCAACGGCGCCTACGACCGCCTGCAGGCACTGGCCAACGGATAAACCGCTTGCGCGGTCCGCAGGGTCGCTTAGTCTCGATCGGTGGCTTACTCGCTGCCGATCGAGACCGACCGACTGACCCTTCGACGCTACGTCGAGGACGACTACGACGACCTGCTGCGACTGCAGTCGAACCTGGACGTCGCCCGCTACCTGCTGTACGACGCCCGCACGCCGGAGCAGGTGAAGGAGTCCCTCGCGAGCCGGCTGATCGATGTCTCGATGGACACCGACGGGCAGGCGCTGTCCCTCGCCGTGATCCTGCGGGACACCGGCCGGCACCTCGGCGAGGTGACGCTGTTCGTCAACAGCACCGAGCACCGCACCGGTGAGCTCGGGTACGTCTTCCACCCCGAGTCGCACGGTCACGGGTACGCCGCTGAGGCCTCGGTCGAACTGCTCCGCCTCGGATTCGAGGAACTCGGCATGCACCGGATCATCGCGCGGCTGGACGCCCGCAACACCGCCTCGGCCAACCTGCTGCGCCGGCTCGGCCTGCGTCAGGAAGCGCACTTCGTGCGGAACGAGTTCCTCAAGGGCGAGTGGACCGACGAACTGGTGTTCGCGATGCTCGCGGACGAATGGGCCGACCGCTCGTAACTTTCTGTCCACGGCGCTCCGTCTTGATGACACCGACTGCCGAGCGGTCTACCGTCGGAGTATGAGATCCGCCCGCCCCTTGACCGCCCTGATGCTGGGCGTGGTCGTGTGCAGCGCCGACGTGCTGCCGAGTGAAGCCGTGAAGGTCGCCCCGGCGCGACAGATCGCCTATCGGGCCTGGACGTCGAACGCCGACTTCCTGGCCGGTCAGCAGTTCGGCACCACGGTCGCCGACGGCGCCCTCGCGTTCGGTACGTCGACCGGCACCACGTCGTACGTCGACCCGTTCGGCGACGGCTCCGCCAAGACGTACGACCGGACCAGCTGGGTGTCACCGCCGGTCAGCACCGGCTTCGGACTGACCGAGCTGGTCGCATCCTGGAACGCGGACACCCCGCCGGGAACCTGGGTCGAGGTCTCGCTCGCGGGGACGACGAACCAGGGCACCACCACCAAGTGGTACGTGCTCGGCCGGTGGTCCGGCGGCGACGACACCGCGGCGGGTGACATCCACCGGACGTCCGTGCCGAGCCAAGGTGACGCCGACGGCTCCGTTGCCGTCGACACCTTCCAGGCCGCGAAGAACAAGTGGCTGGACCGGTGGCAGCTGAAGGTCACGCTGTACCGGTTGAGCGGCAGCACGCAGTCACCGACGGTTCGCTCCGTCGGGGCGATGGCGTCCCGGTTGCCGTCCGACAAGAAGGTTGCCGCCAGCCCCCTTGGCGGCGCGGAGGGCATCGTCCTCGACGTACCGACGTACTCGCAGGAGACGCACATCGGTCACTACCCGCAGTGGGACAACGGCGGTGAGGCCTGGTGCTCGGCGACGTCGACGGCGATGGTGCTCGACTACTGGGGCGCCGGTCCGAGTGCCGAGGAGACCGCGTGGGTCGATCCGTCCGACGCGGATCCGCAGGTGGACCACTCCGCGCGGTCCGTCTTCGACTACGCGTACGACGGAGCGGGCAACTGGCCGTTCAACACGGCGTACGCCGGTGCGCGCGGTGTGGATGCCTTCGTGACGCGGCTGCGTTCGCTGACCGAGGCGGAGCAGTTCATCAAGGCGGGGATCCCCCTGGTCGCGTCGCTGTCGTTCAAGAAGGACGAACTGCCCGGTGCGGGCTACGGCACCAACGGGCACCTGATGGTGATCGTCGGCTTCGACGAGAACGGTGACGTGGTCGTCAACGATCCCGCGTCCCATCTGATCCCGAGCAACGACCAGGTGCGGACGACGTACGACCGGGAGGCGTTCGAGAACGCCTGGGTGCCGCACTCGGGCGGACTGGTCTACGTGATCCGTCCGGACGGCACACCGTTGCCGCCGCCAACGGGTCCGCAGCACAACTGGTAGGCGCTCGAAGACGACAGTGCCCGTCACGCCGGGGCGGCGTGGCGGGCACTGTTTCTCGTGGTTGCCTCAGCGGGCGAACAGGGCGCCGGTCAGGTTCGTGGTGAGGTTGCGGAGCGAGTCCGGCAGGTACTGCAGGTGCCAGCCGCTCGGACCGCGGTACCAGGGGAAGCCCTCGTCCGCCTCGTCCGGCGTGGTGTCGGTGGCGACCAACGCGTCGATCCAGCGGTCCGATCCGCCGAGTACGACGGCGTACGGCAGGGCGCGCGAGCACAGCTCGGTGTGCTGGTCGGCCGGGAGTTCGCTGACGTCCATCTCCAGCAGCTCACCGCGGATCGCCGCCACCTGGCCGAGGACGCGACCGGCGGCCGGGGCCTTCGCCGGCATGTAGCGGCCGACGACGAGCAGGCCGACACCGACCAGGGTGATCGCGAGACCGAGCAGGCCCCACGTCGTCAGCAGCGCCAGCAGGACGGTGGCGATGACACCGACGACGGTGGTCGCGATACCGATCGTTGCCCACAGCGACCGAGTCCGGTCCGGGCGCTCGGTGAACCAGCCGCGCTTCACCACACCGTCGTACAGCGCGTCCTGGACCTGGGCAAGGTTCGCCCGGACCTGCTTGCCCAGCTCGGAGACCAGCACCGAGTCGGCGTCGCCGAAGATCGCGCGGATCAGCACGTTCTCGTAGCGCTGCAGCTCCTCGGACGGGGCGTTGGGGACCCGGCGCAGCTCCCAGTCCGGCCGCGCGAACTCGGTGCTGTGCTCGAGCTCGGTGATGGTCAGGTGACCGCGGACCGCCAGGTCGATGATCGTCGCTGTCACGTCGACCGGGTCGATCCGCTCGTCGATCAGCGTGCCGACCTCACCAGGGCGCAGGTCGGACGGCGGCGTGAAGTCGATCCGGGTGTCGGCGCCCAGGCTGAACAGCGACGCCGGGACGACCCGGTGCGGGTCGACCTGGTCGCGGCCGCGCACCCGGTACAGCACGGCCAGCGCGATCGCGCCGAGCAGCAGCACGGCCAGGGCGGTGATCAGCTGCGCGGCGTCGGTGGAGAAGGCGCGCTTGAAGGTGTGCCGGTACTCGATGATCGCGTTGTCGGCGATCTGACCCTGCGGGAAGCCGACCGCCATCCGGATCGTGTTCCCCGGTGGCAGCGCGGTCTGCTGGAACGTCGGACCGGACGTCTCACCGATCTGCGCCAGCGTGCAGGGGATGTTGCTGTCGACCGGACCCGCGAAGCAGGAGACGTGCGACACCTCGGGGACGCTGAAGACCACGTTCGCGGTCTGGATCGGGAGGCTGATCCCGGTCAGCGGCGCGAACCGCACCTCGGTGCCGTCGAGTGTCTTCGACACCGCACCCTTCACCGTGTACGAGAACTCGAGCTGCGCCGTACCGCTGGTGACGTCCGGGACCGCGATCGACGTCACGTCGCCCTCGGTCTTCAGCTCGGCCTTCTTGTCCTGACCGCCGGCCTTGACCTGCAGGTCGCCGATCTCCTGGACGTGGTCGACTTCGTCGGGCAGGTGGTTCCGGGTGACGATGAAGCGGGTGAAGGTCCCGTTCACGTTGCTGAGCTTCCAGGTCTCGGCGACCCGGAGCAGACCGTCCCGCTCGACCCGGACCTGGCTGTCGTAGTTGGTGACCACCGGGTCGGCGGCGGCACCGGTCGCGTCCGCCGCCGAGGCAGCGGCTGGAACAGTCGACAGGCCGAGCAGGCCGAGGGCACACAGGGACAGCCCGAGGAGACGTAGACGCATCGCCCAATCACACCGTAGAGAGAGGGTCAGGTTGACACCGGGCACGATAGCGTCTGCGAGGTGGCAGGCCGCCAACGGGGACCGGCACCTGGACGGGCTCCCCGGCCCGAGTAAGTTGAGCCCTGGCTCCGGTAGCGTCCTTGGTGTGTCAGGCAACCAGTGGGGACCACCGTCCGGCCAGCAGCATCCGCAGCAGCCACCTCCGCCTTGGCAGCAGGGTCCGGGGCACGGCGGTCCGCCACCTGGACAGCCCAGTCAGCCCGGACAGCACAGTCAGCCCGGACAGTACAGTCAGCCCGGACAGTCTGGTCAGGGGTACGGCGGTACGCCGCCTGGGCAACCGCCCGCGGGAGCGCCGTACGGGCCGCCCTCTGGTCCGCAGTACGGTCCGCCGTCGGGGCCGCAGTACGCTCCGCCGCCCGGGCCGTCGTTCCCCAGTCAGCCGTTCCAGGGACAGCCTTTCCAGGGACCGTTCCAGGGTCAGCCGCAGTTCGGGTGGGGCGCTCCACCTGGTGGATCGAAGCCGCCGAAGAAGAGCCGCGGCGGGCTGATCGCGGTGTTCGTCGTGCTGGGTGTGGTCGTTGTCGGCGGCATTGTTCTCAAGGTCATCGCCGCCGCCATGGACCGCGACGATCCGCCGTACGCGCGGCCGACCACCACCACGTCGTACAGCCCGAGCCCGTCGGAGTCACCGTCGGTCGCCCCGTCCAGCACCACGTCGACACGGCCGACGACCACCCGGACCACGCAGCCGCCGCGGCCGACCGCGCCCCGCACGACCGCGACCACCAAGCCCACGCCCAAGGGGCCGAGCGACAGCGACCTCGTGGTGAAGAACCGGCTGTACAAGGCCGGCGGGATGGCGGCCGTCGGCTGCCGTGAGTCGAGGTCCCGGCCGAGCACGGTCGCCGGTGCCCGCGCCAACTACTCGAATCTGCTGGGCTGCTTAAACAGGTCGTGGGCGCCGCTGGTCGCCAAGGCCGGCGGGCGGTTCCGCGCGCCGAAGGTGCAGGTGTTCAGCGGGACGGTGTCGACGCCCTGCGGGACCGGCCGGGACACCGGTCCGCCGTTCTTCTGCGGCACCAACGACACCATCTACATGAACCTGACCGAGGACGTCGGCAACTACAACCGCTACTCGCAGAGCTACCAGAAGGTGTGGGCGCGGATGTGGATGCTGCACCAGTTCGCCCACGAGTACGGGCATCACGTGCAGTACAACATGGGCATCCTGCAGGCGTACTCGCGGATCCGCTACGAGCGGCCGAACTACGCGATGGAGCTGCAGGACAGCCGGCGGCTCGAGCTGCAGGCGTCCTGCTTCTCGGACATCTTCATCGGCGCGAACCGGCGGACCTATCCGGTCACCGGGCAGTCGCTGGTGCAGTGGCGCTGGCTGATCGGGCACGTCACCGACTACGCGAACGACCACGGTGACGCGAAGAACCACCAGTACTGGGCGATGCGCGGGTGGAACGCGCGGAACCCGAGCGCCTGCAACACCTTCGTGGCCCCGGCCGCCAGGGTGCAATGAGCCGCGACACCGGTCTGCTGCGGGGCGACCTGCCGGGATAGCTAGCCTGGTGGGTCCGGATCCCGCAGAGTATGTCGCGCAGGACATGTCGCGCAGGATATGTCCGGGGGAGGCGGCTTCGGCGCCCCAACCTACGAGCTACACCCAGCAAGGTCGTGAGGAGCATCGATGTCGGACAAGTGGAACCAGACCCCGGGGAGCGACCCGGCTGACGATCAGCCGGGTCGACCGCAGGAGTCTGGTCCCGGCCGGCCGCCCGCCGGTCAAGGACAGGGCCCGGGCCACGGGCCGGGTCAGAGGCAGGATCAGAGTCAGGGTCAGGGGCAGGGTCAGGGTCAGGGGCCGAATCGCGGGTGGTTCGAGGCCCGCAACGAGGAGGGCGGCCCGCGCGGGCCGGTCGCCGGCGAGCCGAGCCACGGCAACCAGCCCGCCAGCTGGTGGTCCGGCGACAGTGACGCGAAGCGCGAGTTCAGCAGCCCGACGCCGGCCGAGCAGCCCGCCAACAACTGGTTCGACGGCGGCTGGGACCCCACCCGCCGCGAACACCCCGACCAGCCAGGTCCTGCTCAGTCCGGTCCTGCTCAGTCCGGTCCTACCCACTCCGGTCCCGCACAGCACGGTCCGGCACAGACCAACCCGTGGCAGTCCGGTCCGGCTCAGCCGCGCCCAGGACAGGCCGGCCAAGGACAGGCGGGTCCCGGACAAGCAGGACCCGGACAAGCAGGCCCAGGACAGGCGGGCCAGGCACAGGGCGGTTCCTGGCAGTCCGGTCCGATGCCGCCCGCGCAGTCCGGCGGATCCTGGCAGTCCAACCCCCAGCAGCCGAGCCCGCCGCAGCAGAGCCCACAGCAGCCGAGCGCACCGCAGTCGAACCCCCAGCAGTCCGGCTCCAGCGCCTGGCAGGCTGCCCCACAGCAGCAACCACCGAAGCAGCAGAGCGGCCCGCACTCGGAGAACTCCTACCTCTGGGGTCCGCAGGGCGACCAGAACCAGCAGAACCAGCAGCAGTCCCCGTGGAGCAACGCCCTCCCACCCCAGCAGCAACAGCAACACCAACAGGGCGGCCGCCACGCCGCACCGCAGAGCGGCGGTCCCAACCAGGGCCCGCAGATCGGCCCGATGGGTCAGCCCGTCCAGCAAGCACCGACATGGCAGTACCCACCGATCCCGATCCCGCAGCCCCCGGGCGGCCGCCGGCGCCGGAAGAAGAAGGTCTCCCGCAACCTGCTGATCGGCATCGTCGCCCTCGCTGTCCTCGTCGTCGGCTCCGGAGTAACGCTGGCTGTCCGTGCCTTGGGCAGCGACGACCCCGAGGCGAAGCAAACCCCGACCGCGCCCGCGTCGGAGACCCCGTCCCAGACCCCTTCGGAGTCACCGTCCCCGTCGACGCCGCGTGGCCCGACGGTCGACGAGGTCGTGAAGAGCAGCAGGCTGTACACGGTCGGCCCGGTGACGGCGTCGAAGTGCGTCGAGCCGCCGTTCGCACCGGTCACAGTGGCGGCAGCGCGGCAGTACTACGGCCGCCTCCTGCCCTGCATGAACCGCACCTGGTGGCTGGCGATGAAGAAGGTCAACCTGCCGTTCCGCCTGGCGAAGTCGGTCGTGTACGTCGGCAAGATCCCCTCACCGTGCGGCATCCAGCGCGGCGTGCGTGCGTCGTACTGCGCCGCGAACGAGACGATCTACCTGCCGTTCGCCGTCGACAACGGTGCCTACACGAGGGATCCGATCCACGCCCGGGCGCTGATGCTGAACACGTTCGCGCACGAGTACGGCCACCACGTGCAGAAGCTGGCCGGGATCCTGCCCGCGTCGATGACGCGCGCGCAGCGGATGTCGCCGAACCAAAAGCTGCTGGAGAGCCGCCGCCGTGAGCTGCAGGCGACCTGCCTGGGCGCGGTCTACCTCGGCGCGAACGCGACCTTCATCCCGATGAACGGCGTTCTGCTCGCCAAGTGGAAGGTTCTGATCACGCACCTGGGCGACGACTACTCGCGCCCGCGGGTCCACGACCACGGCAACCGGGTCAGTAACTACCAATGGACCATTGCCGGCTACAACAACAAGAAGCCTGACTCCTGCAACACCTTCACCGCAGCCGAGGTTCGGGTCAACTGAAGCGCGTAGTCACTGAGCCGCCGCCCGTCAGCCGAACAGGCGACGGGCGGTGGTCAGTGAGCCGCCGAACGACGTGACGAAGTTGCTCAGCGACTCCCCGATGTCGGACAGGTGCCAGTTCTCCGGACCGGAGTACCAGCCGATGCCAGCGTCGGGGTCGTCGTCGTCATCGGTCGCGGCGATCTCCAGCGCCCACTTCTCGGTCAGCCCGAGCACAGCGGCGTACGGCAGGCAGCGGGAGGCAAACTCGAGCCGGTGCGTCTGGGGGAGGTCGGCGGACGACTCGTTGGCCAGGTAGTGCTGCAGACCGGCCACCCGGCCGAGAACCGCCGCACCGCGCGCGGTCCGGGCCGGTGCGGCCTGGCCGACGAGTGCGAGCACCAGGCCGGCCGCCATGACCGCCAGCCCGACCAGGGCGAACTTGCTGACCACTGCCAGCACGATGGTGACGACGGCACCGGCACCGAGCAGCACCAGCCCCGCGGTGGTCCAACGGTTCCGCACTGCGTCAGGGCGGTTGCTGAACCAGCCCTGCGTGACGACGTCGGCGTACAACTGCTCGCGGACCAGGTTGAGCCGCGGGCGCAGCGACGGGCCGAGCGCGGAGACGAGCACCCGATCGCCGTCCGCGAACACCGCGTCCAGCAGGGCCTTCTCGTACGGCAGCAGCTCGGGGCCGCCCGGGTGCAGACGCTGCAACTCCCAGTCCAGCTTGCCGTACTGCGACTGACGCGGCTGCTCCACGATGGTGAGGTAGTTGCGCACGGCAAGGTCCAGCAGCGTCGCGGTGATGTCGACGACGTCGGCCGTCTCGTCGACCACCGTGCCGACCTGACCGGGACGGATGCCGTCCGGTGCGGCGAACTGCGGTCCGTCGGCGCCGTCGAGCACCGGGCGCTCCGGTGTCCCCGCACCGACCTTCGCCGCGTCCCGACCGCGGAAGAACCACAGACCGACCGCGCCAAGCAGTCCGAGCCCGAAGACCAGCACTGCCAGACCGCCGGTGGTCGAGTCGACGGTGAACGCGCGCCCGAGCGACCAGCGGGTCGAGAACTCCGCATTCGGCTGCACGTTCGCGTCACCGCTCAGCCCGGTCAGGAACGTCACCCGGCCGCCCGCGGGGACGCCGTTCTGCTGGATCTCCAGCGCCGCCGATTCGCCCAGCTGCGACGACGTACACGGCATGCTCGAGCCGGCGCGGCCGGCGAAGCAGGTCACCCAGGTCGCGAACGGCACCGTGACGCTCAGCTCGGCCTTCGGGATCGCCGTACTGAAGCCTTGGACGATCGGCCAGCTCACCTGGCGGCCGTCGACCGAGTCGGCGACCACGTTGTCCACGGTGTAGCTGTAGACGATCTTCGACTGGCCGGACACGTTCAGCGTCAGCTCGCGGCCGTCGTCGGTGCTCTCGTTCCGGAAGCCCTCGGCGGGCTGTCCGTTCACCGTCGCGGACACGTCCTTCAGCTCGTACGTGCGGTCCCGCTCGGCGTCGGAGCGGACGCGGGTGGCCAGCGTCCGCGTGAACGTCGTACCGCCCGCGGTCAGGTCGACCGTCTCCTTGACCTGCAGCTCACCGTCCTTGGTCAGCGTGGCGTCTGCCGAGTACGCCGTGATCTGGTCGTCGGCGCGGGATGCGGCGTGCGCCGGCAGCATGCCGACGGCAACGAACAGCGGGGCGGTCAGGGACATCAGCAGGGCAGCCGTGGAGAGGCGGCGCTTCGGTGACATGGGTCGAGGGTAGTCTCGTGCCGGTTCGTGCAGCGAACTCGACCGACCACATGGAGGCCACAGCGTGAGCAGCCCCTACGGCTACGGCGGCCCACCCCAAGGCGCACCACCGGGCCGGCCCGTCGGCCCGCCGCCGGGTGTCCTGCCACCGCCGCAGGCTGCGCCGTGGCCGCCGCAGCAGGGCGGGTACCGGCCGGGGCCGGGTCAGCAGCCGGTTCAGCAGCCGGGCCAGTACCAGGGGCCGTACCAGGGTCAGCCGTACCCGGGGCAGCAGTACCCGCCGCAGTACCAGCCCCAGTTCCCGCCGTACGGCGGGACGGGGCAGTTCAACGGCTTCCAGCCACCGCGGAAGCGGGGCGGCGGGCTGCGACTGGTCCTGCTCGGTTTCGGCATCCTCACCTTCATCGGTATCTCGCTGGCGGTCCTGGCCGCGCTGCTCGGCTCCAACGGCTCGCAGAACACCGCCGAGCCCAAGGTGGACGGCGGCCCGGAGATCGTGCCGACGCCGACCACGTCGCCCGAGAAGGGCACGGCCGAGGACTACCTGCTGAACGCCGACGTCTACCGGACCGGTCCGCTGCCGGTGCAGAACTGCCCGGCGACCAACCTCGGCAGCGGCAGCCTGACCTCGCAGAAGGCCTACTACGAGCGTCTGTTCAAGTGCCTCAACGACGCATGGCGGCCGATCTTCCGTGAGCTCGGGCAGGACAAGCCGGACCCGGGCCTGGTCGTGTTCGACCAGCCCGTGACGACCGCGTGCGGCAACTTCCAGCCGCTGTCGGGCCGGGTGCTCGCGTTCTACTGCTACGGCAATCAGGTCATGTACGTCGACGTGAAACAGATGAACCGTGCCTTCGGCCCGCAACAGGACCTGGCGTACCTGATGACGATCGCGCACGAGTACGGCCATCACGTCCAGGGCATCACCGGCCTGTTCTACGCCCGCGCCGTCTACGTGCAGGAGAACCCGGACAAGAAGCTGGAGAGCTCGCGGCGCAACGAGTTGCAGGCGTCCTGCTTCGCCGGCGTGTTCAGCAAGGCCGTGGCCAGGACGTACCCGCTGACGAGCCGGCTGAACGAGTTCAAGGAGCAGTCCAGCAACAGCTTCGGCGAGTCCCCGAGCACCCCCGCGGACGAGCGGACGCACGGGCTGGCGACCAGTCAGGGCTTCTGGATCCAGAACGGCTTCAACGTCGGCGCGAACAAGGCGTGTGACACCTTCGCGGCCTCGGCGGACCTGGTGCAGTGACCGATTGGTGGCCTGCGGCAACGAGCGACCTACGAGCTATCCGAAGCAGGAGATGGAACGACTCCCACCGAACCAGGCCAGTCTGGCCCGCGGCGTCCCGGACGCCCAGCCGGGCACGATCTTCGTCCTGAGCATCGCCGGTGGCGTCACCGCCGACGCCGAGCCGCAGCGCACCATCCTGTTCGGCCGCAACCGAGCCGAGGTGCACGTCTGCGTCGGCGAGGACGATCCACGGGTCAGCCGGCTGCACGGGTCGATCAGCTACCGCAACGGGCGCTGGCAGGTCGCAGTGACTGGCCGGCTGCCGGTGCGGTTCCCGCGCGAGCAGACGCTGTTCGCAGGTGAGGACCCGATGCCGCTCGCGGTCGGGTACACGCCGCTGTTCGTGCAGGGCACCAGCGGTCGTCAGCACCTGCTGGAGGTGTACGTCGTCGGCGACAGCGGCACCCGCCCGGTACGTCGGCCGCGCGAACAGACCCACCCGCCCCGCACCTGGTCACTGTCCATGACAGAGAAGCTCGCGCTGGTCGTAGTGGGCCAGCGGTACTTGCTGCGCGATCCGCACCCGCTACCGCTGTCGTGGCGTCAGGCCGCGGACCAGCTGGCCGAGCTGCAGCCGGACGAGGGCTGGACCGCCAAGCGGGTTGAGCACCTGGTCGCGAACGTCCGCGGCCGGCTGTCGCGTGACGGCGTACCCGGGCTGACGCGTGAGGAGGTCGGGGAGCCGGTGGGCAATGCGCTCAACGACAACCTGTTCCGGGAGCTCCTGTTGTCCACCACGCTGGTCCCGGCGGACGTCGACGTACTCGACTGAGCTCGGGAGGGGTCCCCGGCGACCCGGCCTACCTTCGCGGCATGACGAGACCAGTGTGTTGTGCAGCCCGTGACAACTCCATCAACGTTCCGGTGTGACTCTCGGCCGACAGCTTTCAGGAGCGTGCGACCTCGACGGCGGCCTTGACGAAGCGCTCCGTGAGCGGCGTCCTGGTCGCCCAGGCTGCGCCGATCCACCAGGTGGCGGCGCGGCCGGGCAGCGGCACCAGCCGGACTTCCGGCGGGGCGATCCGTTCGGCCGACTGCGGTACGACGGCAGCGCCGACGCCGGCCGCGGTCAGGGCGAGGACGGTCTGCAGGTCACCGGCCTCCTGCAGTACTTGCGGGTGGCAACCAAGCTCGGCGTACAGCGTGCTGATCTGCCCTGCCAGTCCAGGCCCGCGATCCGGCGTCAGCCGGACCAGCGGGCGCCCGTCGATCCAACCGGTGAGATCGCGCGGCAGCTGCTGCTCGGCCGGTACGGCGAGGGTGAGACGGTCGCGTCGTAGCCGCAGGTGCTCGATCCGCGCGGGCACCGGCAACCGGACGAACCCGATGTGCAGAGTGCCCGCCAGCAGCCGCTCGTACTGCACCGCCGACGACATGTCCTCGAGCGAGATCGTCACTTTCGGCCACCGACTCCGGAACAGCGCGACCGCCCGCGGCGCCAACTCGATCCCGGACAACCCGAACCCGACTGCCAGCGCGCCCTCGGCACCGGAGGCGACCTGCGCGGCCTTGCGTTCGAACGCGTCCGCGCGCTCCAGCAATTGCAGAGCGTCAGCAAGCAGCAGCTCGCCCGCCGGGGTCAACCGAGCGCCGTGCCGGCCGCGGTCGAACAGCACCGACCCGACCCGCCGCTCGAGCACCTGGATCTGTTTGGTCAGCGCCGGCTGACTCGTCGACAGCTCGGCCGCCGCGGCCCCGAAGTTCCGCAGGCCGGCCACCGTGACGAACGCCCGGAGGAGCCGAAGATCCATAACCCCAGGATATGAAATGTCGCCAAATCCCTATTGGACGTCATGGATGTCCGCGCGTTTCGATGGCGGTATGACGTCCTTCCGCGCAGCAGTGGTCCAGTTCGAACCGGCTCCTGACGATCCCGCGACCAACCTCGCCACCGTGGAGCGGCTCGCCCGCGGCGCGGTCCGCGGCGGCGCTCGACTGGTGGTCTTCCCCGAGCTGTGTCTGCTCGGCTACTGGCATCTTCGGCGCCACTCGCAGGCGCGGCTGCGCGAGTTGGCTCAGCCTGCGGACGGGCCGCTGGTCAGCCGGGTCCTTGCCTTGGCCAAGGAACTCGACGCGGGCCTCGGCGTCGGGTTCCTGGAGGAGGCCGAGGGCACGTTGTTCAACGCGTACGCGGTCTGTCTGCCGGACGGACAGGTCCACGTGCATCGCAAACTGCATGCCTTCGAGCACGAAGAGATCGCTGCCGGATCGGCGTACACGGTCTTCGACACGCCGTGGGGTTTCCGGGCCGGTGTGCTGATCTGCTGGGACAACAACCTGGTCGAGAACGTGCGGATCACCGCGCTGCTCGGCGCGACCGTCCTGCTCGCGCCACATCAGACCGGCGGCACGAACTCACGCAGCCCGCACGGCATGAAA
Source organism: Kribbella sp. NPDC048915 (assembly GCF_040649595.1). Taxonomy (NCBI): domain Bacteria; kingdom Bacillati; phylum Actinomycetota; class Actinomycetes; order Propionibacteriales; family Kribbellaceae; genus Kribbella; species Kribbella sp. NPDC048915. The sequence goes on from NZ_JBEZFT010000048.1 coordinate 37,971, forward strand.
CCGATCCCGCTGTCGGTCTGGAGAACCGGATCGACGATCCTGCCGCGGTCGAGGAAGCGTTCAACGGGCCGAGCGGGCGTGGTTGGTTGCTGCGCTGGCTGCCGGCGCGGGCCCATGACAACGGGCTGTTCGTGCTGTTCAGCAACGGTGTGGGGCGCGACGACGACGAACTGCGCACCGGCAACGCGATGATCATCGACCCGTACGGCCGGATCGTTGCCGAGACACCCGTACCCGACGAAGCCGTGGTCAGCGCCGACCTCGACCTGGGTCTGGTGCCTTTGGCAACCGGTCGGCGCTGGTTGCGCGGCCGCCGTCCGGAGCTCTACGGCCTGCTGACGCAGCGGTTGGGCAACGAACTCGATCCGCGCGCGACCCGCTTCTCCGACACGCCGGTCGAGGTGATCGCGCCTCAGTAGACGAGGGCGGTGGCGATGGCGGCGATGCCTTCGCCGCGGCCGGTGAGGCCCAATCCGTCGGTGGTGGTGGCGCTGACGCTGACGTCGGCGTCGCAGGCGGCGCTGAGGGCCTTCTCGGCTTCTTCGCGGCGGGCGGCGAATCTCGGACGGTTGGCGATGATCTGCACCGCGACATTGCCGATCTCGAAGCCGGCGGCACGGACCCGGCGAGCCGTCTCCGCGAGCAGGGCCGCACCGGATGCGCCGGCCCATTCCGGCTCGGTGGTGCCGAAGTTGGAGCCGAGGTCACCGAGTCGTGCGGCGCTCAGCAACGCGTCGCAGATCGCGTGCGCGGCCACGTCACCGTCGGAATGACCTGCCGGGCCGGAGGTTTCCTCCGGCCAGTGCAGCCCGGCCAGCCACATCGGCCGTCCGGCTTCCAGCGGGTGGACGTCGACACCGTTGCCGACTCGCGGCATCTTCATCGCGCCGCCCCTTCCGCGGATCGCTGCGCCAGCAGGGCTTCCGCCAGCAGCAGGTCCTGCGGGCGGGTCACCTTGAAGGCATCCGGCGACCCTTCGACGGTTTGCACCGTCACGCCGAGCCGCTCGCACATCATCGCGTCGTCGGTCACCCCGGCGTCAGCACCTGCGGCATGCGCGCGCCGCAGTACGTCGGGAGCGAACCCTTGCGGTGTCTGCACTGCCACCAAACTCGAACGATCGGGCGTGTCGACCACTTCACCCGACGGCCCGATCCGCTTGATCGTGTCTGTCACCGGCACCACCGGTACGACGGCCTCGGCGCCACCGCGCACCGCCGCCACCACGCGCTCGATCGCGTCGACCGGCACGAACGCCCGCGCCGCGTCGTGCACGAGAATGCAGTCGATCCCGTCGACCGGCACCACGTCCAGCGCCGCGCGCACCGATTCGGCCCGCTCGCCGCCGCCGGCCACCACGCGCAGCTGCGCGTCCCCGACGTACGGCATGAGCTCCTTGGCGACCGTTTCCTCGGTGCCGGCCGGCACCGCGACCACGAAACAGACGAGGTCGGCGGCGGCCGCTGCCTTCAGCCCACGCACCGCGTGGACCAACAGCGAGTCGCCACCGACCTCTCGAAACGCTTTCGGGGTCTCACCACCGAGTCGCAGCCCCAGCCCGGCCGCGGGAATCACGACCGCGCTACTCATACCGACTGCTTCAGGAAGCGAGAACCTCGTCGAGGATGGCCTCGGCCTTGTCCTCGTTGGTGTGCTCGGCCAGCGCCAGCTCGGAGACCAGGATCTGGCGAGCCTTCGCCAGCATCCGCTTCTCACCGGCGGACAGACCGCGGTCACGCTCACGGCGCCACAGGTCACGGACGACCTCTGCCACCTTCAGCACGTCACCGGAGTGCAGCTTCTCCAGATTCGCCTTGTACCGTCGCGACCAGTTGGTCGGCTCCTCCGTGTGCGGTGCACGCAGCACGTCGAAGACGCGCTCCAGGCCAGCCTGATCCACGACGTCACGCACGCCGACGAGATCGAGGTTGCACGCGGGGACCCGGACGACCAGGTCGTTCTGAGCGACGATCCTCAAGACCAGATAGGTCTTGTCCTCACCTTTGATCTGACGGGTCTCGATGTCCTCGATGACGGCCGCTCCGTGATTGGGGTAAACAACCGTCTCGCCGACTGTGAAAGTCATATGTCACGTGCCCCTTTCCGAGATCTATCCTACCACGCGGTTCGTGGTCCGGTCGGGGCGTTTGCGCTGGTCAGAGGCCACTTCCTGCCTTGACAAACGCTGTCTTGCGTGCCTCGCGTGCGCGCGTACTGTTCTTTTCCGGACCGCCGCGGACCCCCTTTCGGGGCATCCCGGCGTCGGGCTCGCCGAGGCCGAGAGCTACGCTGTGGTGCGCCGGAGGCCGCTGCCTGACGGCGCCCACGATTGAGGCACACCGTGCCGCAACAGGCCGAAACAGCTTGCACGAGAGGGATTCCAGTGCCGATCACGTTGTCCTCGCGGTTCGCCCGGCGTACCGTGCTGGCGGGTGCCGCCGCCACTCTCAGTATCGCGCTGGGGGCGTGCAGCGCGAACTTCTCCGCGCCGACCCTGCAGCCGTACCAGGCCGCCGAGGGCACCAACGCCGAGTCCGGGCAGCTGAAGGTCCGCAACATGATCGTGCTGGCCGACGCCGAGGGCAACGGCGAGTTGCACAGCGTGATCGTCAACGACGGCGCCGAGCCGGACACCCTGGTCAGCATCAAGCAGGCCCCGCCCGGCACCCAGGACGGCCAGGACGGCGGCGACCAGCCCGGCAACGTCAGCTTCACCGGCATCACCGAGCCGATCGAGCTCGCGCCGAACACCGCGGTCGTCATCCCCGGCAGCGCGGCCGGCGAGTCCACCGAGACCCCGGCGACCCCCAGCGAGACGCCGACCGAGACCCCCACGGCCCCGACCCCGGGCGCCGAACAGGGCGGCCCCACCGTCATCGTCACCGGTGCCAAGCCCGGTCAGATGGTCAACGTCACCATCACCTTCGGCGCGGCCGCCCCCATCAACACCTACGTCCCGGTCCTCACCGACGACCACTACTCCCCCTCCGCCGCCCCCGCCGAGTAGGTCCGCGCGACAACCCACCCGCACTCAGGACCCCGCCGTACCCGCGCCACCAGGCGCGGTACGCGGGGGCCCTCCCGGTACGGCCTGAACACCCCCCAGTGACCATGAACAGACCCCGGCAGGCGTGAACAGACCCCGGTAGGCGTGAACAGGACCCGGTAGCTGTGAACAAACCCCGGTAGGCGTGGACAAACCCCGGTAGGCGTGGACAGGACCCGGTGCCTGTGAACAAGCCCCGGCGGGCGTGAACAAGCAATAACCTGTTCAGAGCCCCCACATCAGATCCCCACCCCCACAAACCGCCCGGTCGCCGCTCGCCCGCCACGCGACCCGAACGCAGTACAGCGTCAGCGCACCAAGCCCGAGCCCGCACGGCGAGCACACCGACCACACGCAGTACTGAACCGGCGGGCGTGGACAAGCCCCGGCGAGCGTGGACAAGCCCCAGCGGGCGTGAACAAGCAATAACCTGTTCAAACCCCCCACACCAGATCCCCACCCCCCACAAACCGCCCGGACGCAACTCGCCCGCCACGCGACCCGAACGCAGTACAGCGTCAGCGCACCAAGCCCGAGCCGCACGGCGAGCACACCGACCACACGCAGTACTGAACCGGTGGCCGTGAACAAGCCCCAGCGGGCGTGAACAAGCAATAACCTGTTCAAAGCCCCCACATCAGATCCCCACCCCCCACAAACCGCCCGGACGCAACTCGCCGCCACGCGACCCGAACGCAGTACAGCGCCGGCACACCAAGCCCGAGCCCGCACGGCGAGCACACCGACCACACGCGGCGCTGAACACGCACCGGCTGGCGTCAACAGCTACCGGTCAGCGTCAACACCCGCCGGTCGGTGTGAACACCTATTGGGGGGAGAGCACCCGCAATTTCCTGTTCAACGCCCCCGAAGAGGGTGCACCGCCCCGTGAGCTGCACCGCCCGTACGACGCCCCACCGCGCACCGCCCGCCCGTACGACGCCCCGCATGTACGACGCCCCACCGCGCACCGCCCGCCCGTACGACGCCCCGCATGTACGACGCCCCACCGCACACCGCCCGCCCGTACGACGCCAATCCTCGCACCCCCGCCCGCCGTACGACGCCCCACCCCGCACCCCGCCGCCCGAACGACGCCGAGCCTTGTGCGACTGCCCATGGCCGGCGCCGACCCTTGTGCGACTGCCCGCGGCCGGCGCCGAGTCGGCGCCGAGGTGGCGCCGAGGTGGCGCTGAGGTGGCGCCGAGCCGCCCCCCTCAGGTGCACCGCCGGGGAGGCGGCTGGGTACCCGGGCACAGATACGACGCACCCGCCCGGCTCGGAGCAGGATGCTCCAAGCCGGGCGGGTGAGGAGGCGGGGTCAGCTCTTCGCGGCGGACTTGGCGGCTTGGGAGAGGCCGGGGAGGACCTGGTCGAGGACCCAGGGGACGCTCAGGACGCTGACTGCGCTCATCCCGGAGATCACCTGCTGGTCGTCCATGGCGTACACCCCGCCGGACTTGACCGCCTTCAGTGACGAGTACACCGGGTCGGCAAGGAACTTGTCCTTGCCGAGCCCGTCGACGTACGCGATCAGCACGTCGGCGTCGATGTCGCCGACCTTCTCCTTGCTGATCGAGAGCGCGAATTCTTTCTTGGTGTTGGTCTTCTCCAGCGCCTCGACACCCGGGGCGTTCTTGAAGCCCATCTCGTTCAGGATCTGCACCCGCGGGTCACCCGGCATGTACACGTAGTTCTCCGCACCGAACGACCCGACGGTCAAGGTCTTGTCCTTGAACTCGGGGTGCTCGGCCGCGACCTGCTTGATCTTGTCCTGGATGCCGGCGATCAGCTTCTCCGCCTCGGCCTTCTTGCCGAGCGCCTCGCCGACGAGCATCGTCTGGTCCTGCCAGGTGGTCTGCCAGGGCGCCCCCGGGTACGCGACGGTCGGCGCGATTCCGCTCAGGGTCTTGTACGTCGCCGCGTCGAACCCCTCGTACGGCGCCAGGATGACGTCGGGCTTGAGTGCCGCGATCTGCTCGAACGGGTACTTGTCGCCGACGTCCAGCAGTGTCGTCTTCGACTTGTCGAACTTGTCCGCGTCCCATGCGGTGACGCCCTCGGATGTCGGGCCGTACGTGACTCGCGGCATCCCGACCGGCGTCTCACCGAGCGCGTAGACCACGTCCTGGGCATTCCAGCCGAGCGTGACGATCCGCTCCGGCTTGGTCGTGATGGTGGTCTCGCCGAACGTGTTCTTCAGCGTGACCGGGAACCCCGACGACGCGGTACCGGCCGAGCTCTCGGCCTGCTTGTCGCCGTCGCTGCCGCAGGCGGTCAGGGCGGTCGTGGCGAGCAGTAAGGCGGTGATCGCACCGCTGACCGCCCGGGTGACCTTGGGACGGGACCAGGACATCAATGACTCTCCTTAGCTTGCCTCAACTAAGGAGAGCCTAAGCTAACAACAAGGCGCGGTGCGAGTCGGGGACGTGTGAGTCAGGCCTCGAATTTGTAGCCGAGACCACGCACTGTGACCAGATGCTGCGGATTCGAGGGGTCTTTCTCGAGTTTCGAGCGCAACCGCTTCACGTGCACGTCGAGAGTCTTGGTGTCACCCACGTAATCGGCGCCCCAGATCCGGTCGATCAGCTGACCGCGGGTGAGCACGCGGCCGGTGTTCCGCAGCAGCATCTCGAGCAGCTCGAACTCCTTCAGCGGCAGCCGGATCTCGGCGCCCGAGACGGTCACCACATGCCGTTCGACGTCCATCCGGACCGGGCCGGCCTCGAGCGTGTCCGGCAGTAGTTCGACATCCTGCCCGCGCCGCAGTACGGCACGGATGCGGGCCAGCAACTCCCGCGGGCTGTACGGCTTGGTCACGTAGTCGTCCGCGCCGAGTTCGAGACCGACGACCTTGTCGACCTCGTTGTCCTTCGCGCTCACGATGATCACCGGGACGTTGCCCCGGCTGCGGAGCGCCCGGCACACCTCGGTACCGGACAGACCGGGCAGCATCAGGTCGAGCAGCACGATGTCCGCACCGGCGCGGTCGTACTCGTCCAGCGCGTCCGGGCCGGTCTCCGCGACGGCGACCTCGAACCCCTCCTTGCGGAGCACGTACGACAGCGCGTCGCTGTAGCTCTCTTCGTCTTCGACGACCAGCACTCGGGTCACGAAGCTGTCTCCTTCTTCATCTGACCTGACGGGGTGGGCGCCAGGGGAACGGCCGGCCTGTCCTGGCTGGAAAGGCCGGTCTGGCCCGCCGCGGGATCGAGCCGCAGCGGAAGTCTCACGGTGAAGGTCGAGCCCTGGCCCTCGACGCTCCAGACCCGGACGTCACCGCCGTGGATCGAGGCGACGTGCTTGACGATCGAGAGGCCGAGGCCGGTGCCGCCGGTCTCGCGGCTGCGCGCCCGGTCGACGCGGTAGAACCGCTCGAACACGCGTTCCAGGTCGCTGCTCGGGATGCCGACGCCTTGGTCGGACACGGTCACCTCGACCAGGTCGCCGATCGGGTGCGCGGTGACCGCGACGCGGGTACCGTCCGGGCTGTAGTTGATCGCGTTCTCGACCAGGTTGCCGATCGCCATCGCCAACTGGTCCTCGCTGCCCAGCACCTCGAGCTCCGGTTCGCTCTTCACCACGATCCTGATGTCACGGTCGTCGGCGTCGATCCGGCAGCGGTCCACCGCGGCCTCGATGACCAAGTTCACGTCGACCGGGCCCGGATTCTCCAGCGGGTCGTCGCCCTGCAGCCGGGACAGCTCGATGATCTCCTTCACCAGCCGGCTCAGCCGGGACGCCTCGACCCGCATCCGGTCCGAGAACCGCTGCACCGCTTCGGGGTCGTCGGACGCCTCCGACACCGCGTCGGCGAGCAGGATCAGCGCGCCCACCGGCGTCTTGAGCTCGTGGCTGACGTTCACGGTGAAGTCGCGCCGGATCGCCTCCAGGCGACGCTCGCGGGTCCGGTCCTCGACCAGGACGAGCACCAGTTGGCTGCCGAGCGGCGCCACCCGGGCACTGACGTACTGCGTGGCGCCGAGCCGGCCGCGGACGATCTCGAGGTCCTGCTGCCGGATCTCACCGTCCCGGCGGACCTGCCGAACCATCGTCAGGATGTCGTCGACCACCAGCCGCTCACCACGGACGATGCCGAGCACATGCGCCGGGGCGCTGGCCTGCAGCACCTGATCCTCCGGGCCCATCACGACCGCCGAGGACCGCAGTACCGACAGCACGGTCGCGACCCCGGACGGTACGGCGGGCTCCGGGGACTCCGGGATCTTGCGCTGCGCCCGCTCCGAAATCATCATCGCGCCGAGTGAAAGCAGCGCCAGGGCCGCGCCGATGACGCCGCCCAGCACCGCAGCCAGCGTGGGGTCCACGGCAACGATGCTACGCGGGCGACCAGCAGGGAAAGCCCCGATGAGCACCGGATGACCGGGACGCGACCCAAGTGTTCATTTGCCGTTCACCACTCGTCGCCGTCCGGCAACCTCGACGCCGTACGGTCACCGGCAGGCGGGATCCGAGACCTTGTCGGCCGGTCCCGCCGCGGCACCGGACACCACAGATCGGAATCGACCACCATGCGTGACACGTACCACGAGCAGCTCGACGACATCCTCGCCGAGCTCGAGCGGATGACGCGGACGGTGTCCACCGCCGTCCGCCGGTCCACCGCGGCCCTGCTGGCCGCGGACATCCGGCTGGCCGAGGAGGTCATCGCGGCCGACATCCAGCTCGACGCCGCCGGCGAAGGCATCGAGGAGAAGGTCTTCGAACTGATGGCGCGGCAGTCCCCCGTCGCCAACGAACTGCGGATGCTCGTCGCCGCGCTCCGGATGGTCGCGGACCTCGAACGGATGGGCGACCTGGCGGCGCACGTCTCGAAGATCGCCAGGCTGCGGTACCCGGCGCCCGCCATCCCGGACGAACTGCACGACGTCATCGAATCGATGGGGTCCGTGGCCGGGAAGATGGTCGACGCCGCCGGGGACGTGATCGCCACCCGGGACGTCGAAGCCGCGTCCCGGCTGGAATCCACCGACGACGAGATGGACAAGCTGCGCTCCAACCAGTTCCGCCTGATGATGGACGCGGACTGGCCGCACGGCGTCGAGGTCGCCGTCGACATGGCGCTGCTGAGCCGCTACTACGAACGCATCTCCGACCATGCAGTCGCCATGGCGCGCCGGGTCGTGTACCTGGTGACCGGCGAACTCCCGGTCGCCATCGGCGGCACCGCGGCCGGCTCCGGCGCCGGCGCCTCCACCCCCAACCCCAACAGCCACTGACGTTTCCGGCGTTTAGTTGCCGAAGGCAGCTTCTTCGCTCGAACGGACACGCCTTTGGGGCCACTGCCTGTTGCCGCCTCGCCGCCCAGTGCGCTGGACGTGGCCCTGCGAGCAATGGTGGGCGTGAACACCTGCCGGCGGCTGTGAACAGGCAATAACGTGTTCAAGCCCACCACAGCCTGTCGCCACCCACGCCGAGGGGCCGTTTGTGGGGCGCGCAACTCCCGGCGCAACCGGGCACCGCCGCGCCGAAGGACTCGGCGCGGCGGTGGAAGAACGGGGGTCAGCGGCCCTGGTTCTTGACGGCTTCGATGGCGGCCTGGGCAGCGGCTGGGTCCAGGTACTCGCCGCCGGGCTTGAGTGGCTTGAAGTTGTCGTCCAGCTCGTAGTACAGCGGAATCCCGGTCGGGATGTTCAGCCCCACGACGGTCTTCTCGTCCAGGTTGTCGAGGTGCTTGACCAGGGCGCGCAGCGAGTTGCCGTGGGCGGTGACGAGCACGGTCTTTCCGGCGCGGAGGTCCGGCACGATCGCGTCGTACCAGTAGGGGAGCATCCGCTCGACGACGTCCTTGAGGCACTCGGTCGCGGGCAGGATCTCGGGCGGGAGTCCGGCGTACCGCGGGTCGCCGGCCTGGTCGTACTCGGAGCCGCGCTCGATCGGCGGCGGCGGGGTGTCGTAGGAGCGGCGGAACAGCATGAACTGCTCCTCGCCGAGCTCCTCGAGGGTCTGCTTCTTGTCCTTGCCCTGCAGGCCGCCGTAGTGCCGCTCGTTCAGCCGCCAGGATCGCCGTACGTCGATCCACTGGCGGCCGGCCTCCTCGAGCGCGATGTTGGCGGTCCGGATGGCGCGCCGCAGCACCGACGTGTGCAGGACGTCCGGCAGCAGGTCCCGCTCGAGCAGCAGCTGACCGCCGCGGTGCGCCTCCTCGACGCCCTGGGCGTTCAGGTCGACGTCGACCCAGCCGGTGAACAGGTTCTTCGCGTTCCAGTCGCTGTGGCCGTGGCGGAGCAGGATCAGGCGATAGGTCATGGACCCGAGTCTAACGAGGCTCGAGCCAGCCCTTGAAAGCGTCCAGGTTCCGGGTCGACTCACCGCGCGCGACCCGCCATTCGTACTCGCGCCGGATCGAGGTCGCGAACCCGAGCTCGAGGATCGTGTTGAACGAGGTGTCGGCGTACTCCAGCACCGCCCCGAGCAACCGATCGACCTCGGCCGGCGTGATCGCGTGCAGCGGCACCCGCCCGTCGAGGTGGATGTCGCCGAGGTGGTCGACGGCGAACGCGACGCCGTACATCCGCAGGTTCCGCTCCAGCAGCCAGCGGTACACGGCGGCGTGGTTCTCGTCCGGGTGCCGGGCGACGAACGCGTGCACGTGAACGGACTGCGGACCGACGGTCAGCGACACCGTGGTTTTCAGCTTCCGCTCCCCCGGCAGGTCCGCAACGAACGCCCCCGGCTCACTCTCGGCGAAGTCGAGTTCGTTCTCGGTCAGCACCTGGCGGATCACGTCCGCCGCTGAAACTCTCACCCGGCCACCTCCGCGGCGATCTCGGCCGCCATTGTCTCCGCGGCGGTCCGGTACGCCGCCAGCGTGTTCCGGGCGGTCAGTTCCCAGCCGAATCCGCGGGCATGCGCGACCGCCGCGTGGCTCATGCTCTCGCGGGTCGCCGGATCCGTCGCGATCCGCGACAGCGCGTCGGCGAAGTCGTCCACCCGATGACCGCGCACCAGGTAACCGGTCTCGCCGTCCACCACCGCAGTACTCAGGCCGCCGACCGCCGCCGCGACCACCGGCGTACCGCACGCCTGCGCCTCCAACGCGACCAGCCCGAAGGACTCCGAGTACGACGGGACGCACACGACGGAGGCCGCGCGGTACCAGTCGGCCAGCCGCTCGCGCTCCACCGGCTTCACGAACCGGGTGACGTCGTCGATGCCGAGCGCCCGCGCCAGCTCGGCGTGCGACTCGGGGTGCTCCATGCCGTTGCCGGACGGACCACCGATGATCGCGACCACGAGCCGGGACCGCAGCGACGGATCGCGTTCGAGCATCCGCGCCGCGGCCCGGATCAGCAGGTCGGGCGCCTTCAACGGCTGGATCCGGCCGACGAACGCGAGTACGACGGCATCCGCCGGCACCCCGACCGCCGCCCGCGCGGCCGCCTGGGACCTGGGGCTGAACAGCTCCAGATCCACCCCTGGATTGACCACGCCGACCTTCGCGGGCCGCGCGCCGTACAGGTCGATCAGTTCGACCGCCTCGTCGTCGGTGTTGGCGATCAACCGATCCGCGGCCTCGACCACCTGTTCCTCGCCGAGCAGCCGCGCCGGCGGCTCGGGTACGTCGTCGTCCGCCAGGCTGGCGTTCTTCACCTTGGCCATCGTGTGCATGGTATGGACCAGTGGGACCGCCCAACGATCGCGGGCGAGCAGGCCGACCTGGCCGGACAACCAGTAGTGCGAGTGGATCACGTCGTACCAGCCGGGCTCGTGGATCGCCTCGGCGCGCAGGACGGCGCGGGCGAACGTACACAGCTGGGCCGGGAGTTCGTTCTTCGTCAGGCCTTCGTACGGGCCCGCGGCAACGTTGCGGACCGTGACACCGGGCAGCATCTCGACCCGGGCCGGCAGCGCCGACGAGGTCGCCCGGGTGAACACGTCGATCTCGATCCCCAGCCCGGCGAGCTGCTTGGACAGCTCGACGACGTACACGTTCAGCCCGCCGGCGTCCCCGGTTCCCGGCTGGTCCAGCGGTGAGGTGTGCAGGCTGATCATCGCAACCCGCCGGAGAGGACGGTCGGCGGCAAATTCGGTCACGTTGTCAGGGTAACCGCGGCTCCCGCGGCACGAATCGGGAGTTCTCCCTATCCGGAGCGGCCCAGCTGGCCAGCAGTCGCAGGTTCTGCTCGGACGGCGAACCGGGCTCGACGGTGTACGTCACCAACAGCTGGTCGGTGTCGCCGGGAAGTTGCAGCGTCGCGTACGTGATGGTGATCTCGCCGACGACAGGATGCCGCAGGATCTTCGTGCCGTGGCCCTTGTCGACCACGTCGTGCCGCGCCCAGAGCTCGCGGAAGTCCGGGCTGTGGATCGACAGCTCGCCGACGAGCTCGGTGAGTTCCGGGTCGTCCGGCGCGCGGCCGGCGTACATCCGGAGGTAGTCGACGCTCTCGGCCGCGACCGCGTCCCACTCCGGATAGAGCTCGCGCGCCGAGCGATCGAGGAACACCATCCGCGGCACGTTGCGCTCGCGTGCCGGCAGCGCCTCGAAATCGGCGATCAGCGCCGCGGCCAGGTGGGGCTAGCACCACCCTGGGTGGCGGATTCGCACCACTGACTTCAGGTCCGCGCGCGAACAGCATGATGGGCATGCGTACAGTCCTCGAAGAAGTCAGGTCCTGGCATCGGCCGCTGATGCTGATGGTGCTCGTCATGTCCGGTCTGGTCGCCGTGTCCGGGATCGGTCTGCTGGTCGACGGTCGAGAGATCCTCAACGAGTCCGTGTGGCTCAAACCGTTCAAGTTCGGCCTGTCGTTCGTGCTGTACGGCGGGACGCTGGCGTGGCTGCTTCCCAAGCTGCGCAAGGCGAAACGCCTCGGCTGGTGGACGGGTACCGTCTTCGCGGTCACGGGGTTCGTGGACGTCGGGTTCATCGCGATCCAGGCGGCCCGCGGGACGTTCAGCCACTTCAACGCGAACACCGACACCTTCAACCAGATCGGCCAGCAGGTCTTCATGTCCGGGGTCATGGGGCTGTTCGGGGCCAGCCTGGTGATTGCGATCATGCTGCTGTTCCAGCGGATCGGCGACGCACCGCTGAACCGGGCGCTCCGGGTCGGCCTCGCGTTGGCCGTCGCCGGGATGGGGATCGCCTTCTACCTCGTCGGCGCGAACGGGTCGCGGCAGGAGGTACAAGACTCGTACGGGCACGAGGTGACGCTCGCGGGCAGCCACAGCATCGGCGTCGAGGCCGGCGGCCCGGGGATGCCGCTCACGCACTGGAGCACGACCGGCGGTGACCTCCGGGTTCCGCACTTCGTCGGACTGCACGCGATTCACTTCCTGTTGCTCGTGGTCCTCGCGCTGAGTCTGCTCGCCACCCGCGTCGAGTGGCTGCAGTCGGAACGCGTCCGCAATCGCCTGGTCGGCGTCGCTGCCTTCGGGTACTACGGGGTGATGGTCACTGTGACGGCGCAGGCGTTCCGCGGGCAGTCACTGATCCACCCCGACGTACCGACGCTGGGGCTGCTCGGGGCGTTCCTCGCTGTGACCGGGGTCGCGCTCGCCGCGGTGATCGGGTCGGCGCGACGATCCGTGAGACTCCCGGCCGAGCAGCCGAAGGCTTTTGAGAAACTCGGGGTATGACTTCGAGCGATCGTCCTCTGGCCGTGGTGACCGGTGCGAGCAGTGGGATCGGGGCCGCGTCGGCGCGATACCTCGCCCGTGAGGGGTTCGAGGTGATCTGCGCCGCGCGGCGTCTGGACCGGATCGAGGCGCTGGCCAAGGAGATCGACGGCCGCGCGGTGCAGTGCGACGTGACGTCCGCCGAGGACGTCGCCGCACTGACCGCCGCCGTCGGTGACGAGTTGCAGGTGCTGGTCAACAACGCCGGCGGCGCGTTCGGGCTGGAGCCGGTCGCGGAGGCCGACCTGGACGCCTGGCGGCGGATGTACGAGGTCAACGTGATCGGCGTCGCCGCGGTCACCAAATCGTTGCTCCCGGCCCTCATCGCCGGGCGCGGAACGATCATCGTGATGGGATCGACGGCCGGCCAGGTCGCCTACGAGGGCGGCGGCGGGTACGTCGCCGCGAAGCACGCCGCCAAGGCCGTCGTCGACACGCTCCGCCTCGAACTGTGGGACCAACCCGTCCGGGTCTGCGAGATCGCGCCCGGCATGGTCCGCAGCGAGGGGTTCGCCCTGACCCGCTTCGGCGGCGACCAGACCAAGGCCGACGCCGTGTACGCCGGAGTCCGCGAACCGCTCACCTCCGAAGACATCGCCGACGTGGTCGCCTGGATCGCCACCCGCCCCGCCCACGTCAACATCGACCGCATCACCGTCCGCCCCCGCGCCCAAGCCGCCCAACACAAGGTCTTCCGCGAGCAGTAACTCTCACGACGCGACCCCAAGAACCACCCACGCGCCGCCCACCCCTCGCCGACGCCCCACACCCTCGGCCGCTGACGCGGTTGGTCCGCGCGCTGCTGCACCGCTTCCGTCATGAGCGGGATGACGATGTAGCAGGGCGCCTGCGGTCCGAGGGCGATCAACCTGCGCGAGCGGCCGCCGGTTTCACCGTGGTCCCGGGTGAGGACGTCGCCCCACACACTCGCCGCCGGCTCGCACCCCTCACGCCCGGCCGACGCCCCACACCTCCTTGCCGCCCCACACCCTCGCCGTCGGCTCACAACCCCGCTGCTCACTCGCACCCGTCACGCCCGGCCGACACCTCCTTGCCGCCCCGCACCCTCGCCGCCGGCTCACAACCCCGCTGCTCGCTCGCACCCGTCACGCCTGGCCGACCACGCAGCACCTCACCCACCCGCAGCAGACCCTCCACCCGAGCAGGCAACCCTCCAGTCGGATGGGCAACCCTCCAGTCGGATGGGCAACCCTCCAGTCGGATGGGCAACCCTCCAGTCGGATGGGCAACCCTCCAGTCGGATGGGCAACCCTCCAGTTGGATGGGCAACCTCGCGGTTGTGGGGGCAACCCCAATGCCGCTCAGTTAGGGCTGGGGTGTGGTTGTCAACCGTCGTGGATGTGGATGGTGTGGGTGATCTTGTAGTTGTTGCGGTC
>NZ_JBEZFT010000049.1:0-51982 GCF_040649595.1 Kribbella sp. NPDC048915
TCCACCCACAGACCAAAATCCGTGGACGGGGTTAATGCATTTCGGCATTGACTTTCGGCACGCTGTTGAGTTCTCAAGAATCGGACGCACACCGCGCTTCTTACTTTCGTTCGAAGCTCCGGGGCAACTCGCCCAACTTTACTGTTTCGCTTCGAGCCGGTCAAATCGGCCCTTTTCGATCCAGTTCCCTGCGTGACTCAGTGTCCGAAACCTGCCGAGGCATGTTTCGGCTTCCAAGTCCTTCAGGGAGTTTGTCGGGGGGCCGGCCGCTTTCGCGTCCCGCGCCTCGCTCCAACAAGAAGAACATTACTGACATTCGCGGTGCAGATGCAAATCGGGGTCCTGGACCTTCGTCCGAGGCTCCAGGCATCTGTCCTCGGCACCGGTCTCCCGGCTCCGAGGGAAGCAGCGCTTGTCCCTCTGGTCACTCCACTCACCCACGTCTCCGCGACCGACACTTCCATCATGCCGCACCCACACAAGTCCTTTTCGGAGCTGTGAGCGCGGCCGCTGGATGTGGGTCGGGCGGGAGCCCGCCGACTCCCGCCCGATCAGGTACCGCATCGCCCAGCAGACGCCTCTCGGAGAGTGGCCGCTCGGAGCGGCTGAGGTTGAGGCCCGGGGTCATGTTCTGGGCGACATCAGGTGTAACCGCCCTCCCCCAGGACCTATTCCCGGATGTGGGCGCCCCCGGCACCGCTCGCTGCAGAAGCAGTAGCTCGGTACGCCGACGCGCGTTGCCGGCGAACGACCGCGGCAGCCACCACTGACACCGGCTACCGGTCACCGCACGGACATAGCGACGGACACACCGCAATCGGCACCGGCACGAGGACGGCGACGGACACGGCGACGGACGCGAGCCGCATGCCAGCCTTGCCGTTTCTCATGGCCATCGATCGCCCTGTCCCGAGTCGCGGCAGGGCACTGAGTGGCGGCGTGACTCGGAGATGCCGCCACCGTGCCCGTAGCGCTTGCCAGGCTCCTCCGGGTGGAGGCTGAATCCGACATGGTCCGGTCCGGCGGCTCGCGATGTCGAGGTGGTCTGTAGGCGTCGGCATCTGCCTTGAGGCCGTCTGGCGACGGCAGCGCGTCGGAGTACACACGACGTACCCCAGGCGCTACTTCGCAAGATCGATCGGCACGGTTCACGAGACGGCCAAGACCAGCCGCGGGTACTCGGCTGCGCGCTGAATTGCTGTTCGGTGCTCGGGCGAGTTGTCAGCCGTGGCTGCGGCGGGGGCGGGGTTCGGCAGGGTGGTGACGAGCTCGGACGCGGGCGAGTTCGTCAGCGGTGTACGTGGAATTGTCGACGGAGGTCGCCGTACGGGCCTGCGTCGGCCGGTCGAGGTCGGTGATGTCGTCGAAGACCTTGCGCGCGTGTCGCATGCGCGCGGTCGCGAGCACCACCAGCCCGGCCGCAACGAGGGCCATCATTACCCACAGTTGCCACGACATCGCCTCACCACCACGTATTCGCCCCGTTCCCCCGTGTAATCACGATAACCCTGTTGTGGTCGCTTGGCGACCGTCCGAACGCATTCCGTTGACGCCAGCGCTTGAAACCGACGTTTGTTGCATCGAGCAATTACAAACGGTGATCAGGCATCTTGCAGCACCGCTCGCCTGACAATTACCCTCAGTCACCAGAAGCCGGGCGCCTGTACACACCCAGCCGCCCTCCAGTACCCGGCCAAACCGGCCCTCAACCCCAACCCGCCGGCCCAAGGGGTACGCGGCAACGCAAGACGGCAAGGCAACTCCCGGCGCGCTACGGCCAGAGCTCGCGTACATCCACGGGTCGCGGGTCGAGAGCGCTGCGGCGGGTGACAAGTCGGGGCGTTGAACAGGAACTGGTGGGTTTACACCTGGTATTACCTGTTCACGGCCTCCGGCGGGTATGCCCACCCCCGGTTTGTGGCGCCTGCCGCGCTCCCTCAGCACGTAGGCGCGGCGGCTGGTGGCCGCGCAACGGTCCAGCTTCGCGGGCGAGCCGGCATGAACACGGGCCTCGGGGCGTCTCGTCACGGACACACCTGCGCGTGGGGCCCCCGTCAAGGAACCACCCCGGGCGTAGAGGCCCATGGTCAAAGACCCACCTGGGCGCGGGCGCCTCGTCACGGAACCACCCGGGCGCGGAGACCCCTCACCACGGAACCACCTGCGCGTGGAGCCCCCTCACCACGGAACCACCCGGGCGGGGAGGCGGCACTCAGGAGGTGGTTGCTGGGGAGGTGGGTCTGGGTGTTTCGACTCGGGTACGGCGCTGGAGACAAAGCGGGGCATTGAACAGGAACTGGTGGGTTTACACCTGTTATTTCCTGTTCAAGCACCCCGGCGCGCGGACACGGCCCCGACTTGTGGCGCAGGGGCGGTCCCGCCACGGCGTCACCCCACGCGGCATCCGGCGTCAGCCTTCCGCGCCAACTCTCCCGCGCCGGCCTTCCCGCGCCAGGACTCCGCGCCAACTCTCCCGCGCCGGCCTTCCCGCGCCAGGACTCCGCGCCAGCTCTCCCGGAGTGCGGCGCCGCTGTGCCGTCCCCTCTCCGGCACCACACTGCCGTCACCTGTCCGGCACCGCACCGCCGCCCACACTGCAGCGCCACACCGCCATCTTCTCCGGCACCACACTGCCGTCACCTGTCCGGCACCCACCGCCACCCACACTGCAGTGTCCCACTGCCGTCCCTCTACTGCGCCGCCCTGCCGTCCGCACTGGGCGCCATCGCGGGGACCGGGGGCATCACGGGGACCGGGGGCATCACGGGGACCGGGGGCATCACGGGGACCGGGGGCATCACGGGGACCGGGGGCATCACGGGGACCGGGGGCATCACGGGGACCGGGGGCATCGCGGCCGTACTGCGTGAAGTGGGTAGCGGGTGGGGTGCGTAGGCTCCGGGTGGTGAGGGTTTTGTCTGCTGGGGACGTTCGGCGGGTTGTGCCGATGGGTGTGGCGATCGAAGCGGTGCGGGAGGCGTTTCGGGAGTTGGCGGCCGGGAACTTCGTGCTGCCGCCGCGGCAGATTTTCGGGGACGGTGCGGTGCTGGTGATGTCGGCGTACCACTCGCCGACCGGGACCGCCGTGGTGAAGAAGGTGGGGATTGCCCTCGATCAGGTGCCGGCGATTCGCGCGACGGTGATCTGGACGGGGCGGGGCGAGCAGTTGGTGGCGGAGGGCAGTTCGATCACGACCTTGCGGACCGGCGCGGTTGTCGGTGTGGCGACCGAGCTGCTCGCGCCGGCGGATGCCAGTCGGCTGACTGTGATCGGGTCCGGTGCGCAGGCTCCGGATCAGGTACGCGCGGTCCTGGCCGTACGTCCGATCGCCGACGTCACTGTCGCGGGCCGGTCGGGTGCGCGGGCGGGGGCGCTGGCGCGGGAGCTTGCGGATGAGTTCCCCGACGTACGGTTCACGTCGAGCACCGACGTCGACGCGTCGGTGGCGGAGGCGAACGTCATCTGCTGCGCGACGTCGTCCCGTACGCCGTTGTTCGACGTCGAGGTCTTACCGGAGACAGTCCATGTGAACGCGATCGGCGCGTTCCGCCCCACCATGCGCGAACTCCCCCGCGAGCTTCTCGCCGAGGCCACGACAGTTCTCGTCGACCAGCGCGAAGCCGCGCTCGAGGAATCCGGCGAGATCATCGACGCCGTCGAGTCCGGCACGCTGACCACCGCCGACCTCCTCGAACTCGGTCCGGCCCTGTCCAACCCACCCGCCGCCACGGGCCGCACCGTCTTCAAGTCGGTCGGCGTCGGCTGCCAGGACTGGGCCATCGCCGCCGCCCTCGCCGCCACCATCGCCGCCCTCACCGACAGCTGAGTACGGCGGACCTGCACCACTCATCAACCCCGGCCGGCGCCGGTTTTGCGCACCCCTCTGAGCGTGGACAGCCACAGACAGAGCGCCTTGCTGAGTGATGGAGGTCCGCCCACAACCGGCTCGAGCAGTGCGCCGCCCACAACCACCTCAAGCAGTGCTACGTCCAGCGAAGGATGCCTTTCCGGTAGGCGTAGAGCAGGCCGACCGCGACGAAGGCGAGGAAAATGAACATTTCGATCAGGGTCGCGAAGCCGAGCGCCGCGAAGATCGTCGCCCACGGGAACAGGTAGATCGCGTCCACGGCGAAGATCACGTACAGGTACGCGAACAGGTAGTACCGGATGTGGACCTGCGCCCAGCCCTCGCCGACCGGGTCGACGCCGGACTCGTACGTCTTGAGCTTGCCCTCGGTCGGATAGGTGACCGTCAGCGCCTTGTTCAGCGCGAACGCGCCGAGCAGCCCGACCAGGCCGAGCGCGACCACCGCAGCGACGACGCCATAGCTCTCCGACACGGCAGGAGTCTAGTTCGTGCAGAGCAGAAGTGAGTCGATCGAAACGTACGGGCCGTAGCCGGAGCGGATGTCGGTGACCTGCAGCCGGAGCCGGGTCACCCCGTTGATGTCGTAGTTGAGCCAGCCCTCGGTCTCCTGCGCCATCCGGAGCGAGGTCAGTGCGGTCGTCGGGTTGTGCAACGACACGCGGACAAGGCCGTCGGTGAGGTTGCCGAGCCAGTTCCGCGAGTACCGGCAGCCGGTCGTGTCGACCTCGCCCCAGACGTAGCCGCCCTGGTTCGCCATCAGGTCGGCCTCGGCGCGCCGCGGTCCTTCCTTCGGGGGTACGACGGTGAAGGACGGCTGGCCTGCCCCGCCCGCACGCACCAGGCCCTTCTTGAACATCCCGCGCCAGACGTAGTGCTTGAAGCTGATCATCGGCGAGATCGCAGCGGCGTACGGCGCTTGCGGGCCGATCGCGATCCGGTACGTGCGGACCGACCCGGGCTGGACCGTGGTGATCGTCACGCGGCTGCCGGACGAGTACCCGTGGGCGATCTCCTGCCAGCGCTTCTGGGACGGGATCCATTGGTGCAACGGGACCCGGGTGCTCTTCGCGGGCGCCGGCGACAACGTGCCGACGACCGTGATCACGCCCTTGGTCGCGTCCGTCGTCCGGATGCTGGTGATCGTCGCCGTCCGCTGCGCAGCGGCCGCCGCCGCGACCGCCGACGAGCTGCTCTGCACAGCGGAAGCGTGCGAGGCGCTGCCCAGACTCAGCGAACTGCTCGCCGGTGCCGCCGGTGCGGAACATCCGGCCACCACCGTCACCAGCAGTCCGATCAGCACACGGCGCATCGCAGCATCTCCCTGAGGTCGCAACCAGATGCGGACACCCTGCCGGTTCTGACTCCGGATCGCAAGCGAACCCTTGCGGACGGTAACTCCGGCAGCACTACCTGATCGGCAACGTGTCGGACGCCGCGTCCCAGGCTGTGGACCACGCGGGCTTCCGCATGGTTCCGTACTAAGGGCGAACTAATATTGGGGTTATCGCCCTGCACGGGGGGATCGACCTGTCGTCCACGAAGCGGCAGACCGACCCAAGCTTCGACTTGGAGATGAACAGAACAGTGACCATCGAGGTCAAGCAGCTCGACCGCGTGGTGATCCGCTTCGCCGGCGACTCCGGCGACGGGATGCAGCTCACGGGGGACAGGTTCACCGCGGAAACGGCATCGTTCGGCAATGATCTGTCGACGCTGCCCAACTTCCCCGCAGAGATCCGGGCACCAGCCGGGACGCTGCCGGGGGTCAGTTCCTTCCAACTCCACTTCGCCGATCACGACATCCTCACGCCGGGTGATGCGCCCGATGTGCTGATCGCCATGAACCCGGCGGCGCTGAAGGCGAATCTCAAGGACGTGCCGCGCGGCGCGACCCTGATCGTCGACACCGCGGACTTCACCGCGCGGAACCTCAAGCGGATCGGGTACGACGAGAATCCGCTGGAGACCGGCGAGCTCGACGCGTACCACCTGATCGCGTTGAACCTGACCGGGATGACCGTGGAGTCGGTGAAGGACTTCGGCCTGACCCGCAAGGACGCGTCCCGGGCGAAGAACATGTACGCGCTCGGACTGGTGTCCTGGCTGTTCCAGCGGCCGGTCGACTCGACGATCACGTTCCTGGAGACCAAGTTCGCCTCGAAGCCGGACATCCGGGACGCGAACATCGCGGCGTTCCGCGCGGGCTACAACTTCGGCGAGACCGCCGAGGAGTTCTCGGTGCGGTACGAGGTGAAGCCGGCCCAGATGCCCAGCGGCACCTACCGCAACATCTCCGGCAACCTCGCGCTGGCGTACGGCCTGGTGGCGGGCGCGCAGCGCGCCGGGTTGCCGCTGGTCCTCGGTGCGTACCCGATCACCCCGGCGTCCGACGTACTGCACGAGCTGTCCAAGCTGAAGCGGTTCAACGTCACCACGATCCAGGCTGAGGACGAGATCGCCGGTGTCGGCGCCGCGCTCGGAGCGTCGTTCGGCGGCGCGCTCGGCGTCACCACGTCGTCCGGCCCCGGGATCAGCCTGAAGTCGGAGACGATCGGCCTCGGCGTGATGCTCGAGCTGCCGCTGGTGGTCTGCGACATCCAGCGCGCCGGTCCGTCGACCGGGATGCCGACCAAGACCGAGCAGGCCGACCTGCTGCAGGTGATGTTCGGCCGCAACGGCGAGGCGCCGCTGCCGGTGCTCGCGGCGCAGTCCCCGGCGGACTGCTTCGCGATCGCGGTCGAGGCGGCCCGGATCGCGATCACCTACCGGACGCCGGTGATCGTGCTGTCCGACGGCTACCTGGCCAACGGGTCCGAGCCGTGGCAGATCCCGGTGATCGACGAGCTGCCGACGGTCGACCCGAACTTCACCCTCGAGCCGAACGCGACCGACGACAACGGCGCCCCGAAGTACCTCCCCTACCTGCGCGACCCCGAGACCCTGGCGCGTGCCTGGGCGATCCCCGGGACGGCAGGTCTGGACCACCGGATCGGCGGTCTGGAGAAGGAGGACAAGACTGGGAACATCTCCTACGACCCGGCCAACCACGACCTGATGATCCGCACCCGGCAGGCGAAGGTCGACGCGGTCGCGCGGTCGATCCCGCGGGTCGAGGTCGACGACCCCGACGGTACGGCGAAGGTCCTGGTGCTCGGGTGGGGTTCGACGTACGGGCCGATCGGCGCCGCTGTCCGCCGGGTCCGACGCGTCGGCGGGAAGGTCGCGCAGGCGCATCTGCGGCACCTGAACCCGTTCCCGGAGAACCTCGGTGACGTGCTGAAGTCGTACGACAAGGTGCTCGTCCCGGAGATGAACCTCGGCCAGCTGGCGATGCTGCTGCGGTCGAAGTACCTGGTCGACGTGGTCTCGTACGCACAGGTCCGCGGCATGCCGCTCGGCGCCGCGGAGCTCGCCGAGGTGATCGGCAACCTGGTCGAGGAGACCGAAGGCATCGACGACGACGCCCGGCACCTCGGGACGGCCGCTGCCGCGCTCAAGCACGGCGAGGCGGCGCTCGCCGACCGGAACGGCCACAACGGAGTGCAGGATCCCGGCTTCACGACGGAGGGAGCGCGATGAGCGCCGTCGAGCTCGGCATGCCGAGCCTGCCCAACGGTCTGCGCGGGGTACCCGCCGCGACCGAGCCGCAGAACCGCAAGGAGTATGTGTCGGACCAGGAGGTCCGCTGGTGCCCCGGCTGCGGTGACTACGCCGTCCTCGCCGCGTTCCAGGGGTTCCTGCCGGAGCTCGGGATCAAGCGCGAGAACGTCGCGATCGTGTCCGGGATCGGCTGCTCGTCGCGGTTCCCGTACTACCTGTCGACGTACGGCATGCACTCGATCCACGGCCGCGCGCCGGCGATCGCGACCGGCCTGGCGACCGCCCGGCCGGACCTCAGCGTCTGGGTGGTGACCGGCGACGGCGATGCGCTGTCGATCGGCGGCAACCACCTGATCCACACGCTGCGCCGGAACGTGAACCTGAAGATCCTGCTGTTCAACAACCGGATCTACGGCCTCACCAAGGGGCAGTACTCGCCGACCTCGGAGCCCGGCAAGGTGACGAAGTCGACGCCGATGGGCTCGGTGGACAACCCGTTCAACCCGGTCTCGCTGGCGCTCGGCGCCGAGGCGACGTTCGTGGCCCGGACCGTGGACTCCGACCGCAAGCACCTGACCTCGGTACTGCGGGCCGCGGCCGAGCACCGCGGTACGGCGTTCGTGGAGATCTACCAGAACTGCCCGATCTTCAACGACAACGCGTTCGAGGCGTTCAAGGATCCGCAGACGCGGGACGACGCGATCATCCCGCTCGTGCACGGCGAGCCGATCCGGTTCGGTACCGACGGTCGGCTCGGTGTCGTGCGGGACGGCTTCGCGTCGCTGGCGGTCCGCGAGATCGCCGATCTGCCGGGCGGCGAGGCCGACCTGGTCGTCCACGACGCCCACACCGAGGATCCGGCCTACGCGTTCGCCCTCTCCCGGCTGACCGACGGCGGTGTCCTGCACAGGGCGCCGGTCGGCGTGTTCCGGGACGTCGAGCGGCCGACGTACGACGATCTCGTTCGGCAGCAGATCACCACCGCGCAGGAGTCTCAGGGCACCGGCGATCTGCAGGCCCTGGTCACCGGCTCGGACACCTGGACCGTCGACTGACCTACCCGATCGCATTACCGTGACCGCATGGACGAACGGTTGGTCCTGCTGGTCGGGTACGACGGTGCCGAGCTGCTCGACATTGCGTGCGTGACCTCGTGTCTCGACATCGCGAACCGGATCGGCGCGGCGCCGCAGTACCGGGTGCTGCTCGCGACGCCCGGACGGCGCACGGTCACGTGCGACTCCGGGCTGCGGCTGGAGGCCGATGGGCTGGAGGCCGATGAGGCGCTCGAGCAGTTCAACCGGCCCGTCGACACGCTGGTCGTGTCCGGCGGGCTGGGCCATGAACGAGCCGCCGCCGATCCGGTCCTGGTCGGCCATGTCCGACGGCTCGCCGCACTGACCCGGCGGGTGTCGTCAGCGTGCACCGGTGCAACTGTCCTGGCGAAGGCCGGTCTGCTGACCGGCAGGCGGGTCACCACGCACTGGATGTACGCCGACAAGCTCGCGGCGAGCTACCCCGACGTCCAGGTCGACGCCTACCCGATCTACATCCGCGACGGCGACATCGCGACGTCCGGCGGGGTCACGAGCGCGCTGGATCTCACGCTGTCGTTCATCGAGGAGGACCACGGCGAGACGGTGGCACGGGGCGTGGCGATGGGCACGGTCGCGTATCTCCAGCGGCCGGGCGGGCAGTCGCAGATGAGCATGTTCGTGTCACCGCGGATGAGCTGGGATCTACTGGTACGGCGGATTCGCGACCATGTCGTCAGTCATCTCGACGGTGATCTGACGACGCCCGCGCTCGCACGGTTCGCCGGAGTGAGTGAGCGTCATCTGGGGCGGCTGTTCCTGACGTATCTCGAGCAGACACCGGCGCAGTACGTGCGCCGCGTACGGACCGAGGCGGCCGCTCAGCTGGCCGGGTCGACCGAACTCCCGCTGGGCGCGGTGGCGCGGCAGTGCGGGTTCGGCTCGACCGAGTCGATGCGGCAGGCGTTCCTCGACCGGTACGGCGTACCGCCGTCGAAGTACCGCTCCGCGCGGCCGCCCCGCGTGAGGCCAGGAATCCGGCAGGGTGCCGCAGAAATCCGGACGTAGTTCTCGGTCAGTCACGTCGACGCCCGGGGCAGCACCGGACGATCAGGTGCATGACGTGCTTCGCAGTTCCGCAGTACGCCGTCCCGTCCGCCACTCTCCGCAGTGACGCCGAGGACCGCAACCTCATCGCACCAGGTCGAGCAGACTGACTCCGGCGGCGCGGTCGAGGTGGCGCGCCGTCAAACCCGCCTCGCGCGCGGCGACGACATCCAGGTCGTAGTTGTCGCCGATCATCAGCGTGCCGGCCGGGTCGACTCCGAGCGCTTCGCAGGTCAGCTGGTACGCCCGCGGATCGGGTTTGCTCACGCCGAGCGCTTCCGACGTACACACCTCGTCGATCAGCTCGGCCAGCCCGATCTGCGCGAGTTTCGCGTTCTGCTGCACGGTGTTGCCGTTGGTGAGCACACCGATCCGCCACCCGTTGCCGCGGGCAACTTCCAGCGCGGGTCTCGCATCCGGGTAGGCGGTCCACGATCCGCGGTAATGCCGCAGATATCCCGCGAAGAACTCGTCCTGCGCGGCCTCCGTCGGCGGTACCGTGCGGCCGATCAGCGGCAGGAACTCCGACAGCCTGGCCCGCCGCTGCTCCTGGTGCGTCAGCTCCCCCGACAACCACCGCGGATACACCCGATCCTCGATCGAGAACCACTCGGCCACGAGCTCGTCGGACGGCGGAACCCCCAACTCCCCCACCCACCGCCGCACCGCGAACGCCGCCGACCCGGTGTGATCGAACAACGTGTTGTCCAGGTCGAACACCACCACCTTCACACCCGCACCACCGAATCGCGGTTGAGTTCTCGGTGGTTGGCGTGGCCGGACAGGGCGAGGGTGAGGTCGAGTTCGGCGAGGAAGCAGCGCAGGACGTGTTCGACGCCGGCTTGGCCCGCGAGGGCCAGGCCGTACAGGAGCGGGCGACCGAGGAGGACAGCCTTGGCGCCGAGGGCGAGGGCCTTCGCGGCGTCGGCGCCGGTGCGGACGCCGGAGTCGAACAGGATCGTCAGCTGCTCACCGACGGCGTCCGCGATCGCGGGCAGGGCGTCCAGGGCGGCGATCGCACCGTCAACCTGGCGGCCGCCGTGGTTCGAGACCACGACGCCGTCCATGCCGTGCTCGGCCGCGAGCTTGGCGTCCTCGACGTGGGTGATGCCCTTGAGCACGATCGGGCCGTCCCAGGTGTCCCGCAGGAACGACAGGTCGTCCCAGGACAGGCCGACGTTCGGGAACATCTGCGCCCAGTGCATGACGGCCGCGCCCGGGTCCTCCTCGATCGGCTTGGCGAGCTTCTCGCGGAACGCCGGGTCGCTGAAGTAGTTCGCCAGCCCGTCGCCCTTGAGGAACGGCAGGAACCCGCGGTCCAGGTCGGCCGGCCGCCAGCCGATCGTGCCGGTGTCGAGCGTGACGACGAGGACGGCGTACCCCGCGGCCTTGGCGCGCTGCAGCAGGCTGCGGCACACGTCGCGGTCGGTCGGGTAGTAGAGCTGGAACCACTTGCTGGTGGCTTCGATCTGCTCGATCGCGTGGCTCGCCTGCGTCGAATGCGTGTACGTGAGGCCGAGGGTGTCGGCGGCGCGGGCGGTGGCCAGTTCGCCGTCCGGGTGGGCGAGCGTCTGGACGCCGATCGGCGCGACCAGCACCGGCGCGGGCATCGCCGTACCGAGGATCCGGCAGGAGAGGTCGCGGTCGGTACTGCCGCGGAGCATCCGCGGCACCAGGCGCCAGCGGTCGAACGCGGCCCGGTTCGCCCACGCAGTCGATCCTTCACCGGCGCTCGGGACGA
This sequence comes from Kribbella sp. NPDC048915, assembly GCF_040649595.1. Taxonomy (NCBI): domain Bacteria; kingdom Bacillati; phylum Actinomycetota; class Actinomycetes; order Propionibacteriales; family Kribbellaceae; genus Kribbella; species Kribbella sp. NPDC048915. The sequence continues at coordinate 11,351 of NZ_JBEZFT010000049.1, forward strand.
TGTAGCCCATCGCCTCGGCCGGCAGTTTGCCGGCGGCCTGTGATTCCAGCCGGGCCAGGTCGGTGGTGATCTCCGGCGTGACGCCCTGCAGCATCCCCTGCAGGTAGATCTGCAACTGGTAGTCCCCGAAGTTGGCCATGCCGGATGCTTTCACAACGCCATGACATCCGTCAGCAGCCGATCCGGACGGATCGCATCCGCATCGACGCCTCGCCGCGACCAGGGTTGCCGGTATGACGAACACGGATGTGGTGAGCGCCCCGCCCCGCGGTGGCATCCGACGCCGGCTGCCGGCGCTCGGGCTGTTCTTCCTCGCGCCGCTGGTCGCGGAGTTCCTGCTCGGGAACATCCCGATCAGCGCGCTCTACGCCTTGGTCGCACTCGCTCCGATGTACGGCGGTGGCGCGGTGCTGATCCGAGAACTCGTCCGACGCCGCGGATGGGGGTACCCGAGTGTGGTGATCCTCGCGCTGGCGTACGGCGTGCTCGAGGAAGGAATTGCGACGAAGTCACTGTTCGACCCGAACTACGCCGGGCTGCGCCTGCTGGATCCGGGACACATCGGTTTCCTCGGGATGGGCGCGCCGTGGACCGTGTTCGTGCTCGGCCTGCACACGGTGTGGAGCATCACCGTGCCGATCGTGCTGACCGAGTCGGCGTCTCGGCGTCCCCGGGAGCCGTGGCTCGGCCGCGTCGGGCTGGCGGTGTACGGCGTGCTGTTCGTCCTCGGAGTGATCGCGACAAGCGCTTTCGGAAACGACGGAAATTCCTTCCAGGCATCGATCGGGCAGTACGTCGGCGTCGTCGTTGCGATCGCTCTGCTGGTGTTCCTCGCTTGGGTCCCCGCCGGAGCGGCGCGCGGAAACCGCAGCAGGAATGCCCGCGGAAACCCGGGCGGAAAGTTGGCCGGAAAGTTGGCCGGAAAGTTGGGCGGCGGAAAGTTGGCCGGAAACGTTCCGGCACCCTGGCTGACCGGAATTTCCGCGCTGGTCCTCGGCTCCGCCTGGATGGCGGTCGACGAATTGGTCCACAACGGCTGGGCCCAAGCCGCCCTGCTGCTGGCCGTCGATGCCCTCGCAGCGTTCGTGCTGCTGACCTGGTCGCGGCGCCCCGGGTGGTCGCAGGGGCATGCGCTGGCGGCAGCGGGCGGAGCACTGCTGACTTACGCGTGGCATGCGTTCCCGGAGACACCGGTGATCGACACTTCCAGGACCGTCGACCTGGTCGGGAACGTCGTGTTCGCCCTGCTCGCGGTGGTCCTGCTGAGCTTTGCGACAATCAGGCGTGCCAAGTTCGGTGACACCTGACGCCCCTGCGGAACGCACCGCCCGGCATGTGAGCCTGGCGCTGTTCGCGCTGGCGACCGGCGGCTTCGCGATCGGGACCACCGAGTTCGTCACGATGGGTCTGCTGCCGCAGATCGCCGACGGCGTGCGGATCTCGATCCCGACCGCCGGCCACGTGATCTCGGCGTACGCGCTCGGGGTCGTGGTCGGCGCGCCGCTGATCGCGGCCCTCGGCGCGCGGACCGGGCGAAAACGGTTGCTGCTCGGGCTGATGGCGGTGTTCGTGCTCGGCAACGTGCTGTCGGCGGTTGCCACCAGCTACGAGTTCCTGATGGCCGCGCGGTTCCTGTCCGGTCTGCCGCACGGCGCGTTCTTCGGGATCGGCGCGGTCGTCGGCGCGTCGATGGTGCCGCCCGGGCGACGCGCCCGCGCGGTGTCGATGACGATGGTCGGCCTGCCGATCGCGAACATCATCGGTGTCCCGGTCACGACCCTGCTGGGTCAGCAGTTCGGCTGGCAGGTGCCGTTCCTGGCGGTCGGCGTGCTCGGGCTGCTGACGCTGATCGCAGTCTGGTTCTGGGTGCCGCCGCAACCGGTCGGCAGCGAGGTGAACATCCGTAGCGAGCTCAGCGCGCTCGCCCGTCCGCAGGTCTGGATGGCGCTCCTGGTCGGCATGGTCGGCTTCGGCGGCATGTTCGCGACGTACTCCTACATCACGCCGACGATGACGGAACTGGCCGGTTTCTCCGAGTCCGCGGTGACGATCGTGCTCGCGGCGTACGGCGTCGGCATGACCGTCGGCACCGTCCTCGGCGGCCGGCTGGCGGACCGCTCGCTGATGGGCAGCGTGTACGGCGGACTCGTCGCGGTGGCCGTCGTCCTCGGAACGTTCGGCTGGCTCGTACAAACTCGTCCGGGCGCGTTGCTCGCGGTGTTCGCGCTGGGGTGCAGCGCGAGCATCCTGGTGCCCGCGCTGCAGACCCGGCTGATGGATGTCGCGCACGAGGGCCAGTCGCTCGCGGCCTCCCTGAACCACTCGACGCTGAACATCGCCAACGCGCTCGGCGCCTGGCTCGGCGGCGTCGTCCTCGCCGCCGGCTACGGCTACGAGTGGCCGAGCCGGCTCGGCGCCGGCCTCGCAGTGGCCGGCCTCGTCCTGGCCGCGATCTCCGGTCTGATGGAACGCCGAGGGTCGACTCAGGTGCTTACCTGACCGTTTCGTCACCGCCCACTTGGTTAGATCGGGGTATGGCGACCTTGACGTTGGGCGCTGCCGACCTGGTACGGCGGCGTGGGCTGCGGCAGATGCGGTCGGTGGCGCTGTCGCTGCTGGTGCTCGCCGCGGCGATCTATGTGGCGACGCTGCACCGCGACGGCGGCTGGGGGTACGTGAACGCGGCGGCCGAGGCGGCGATGGTGGGCGCGCTCGCGGACTGGTTCGCGGTGACGGCACTGTTCCGCCACCCGCTCGGGCTGCCGATCCCGCACACGGCGATCGTGCCGACCCGCAAGGACAGCCTCGCGGAAAGTCTCGAGCAGTTCGTGACGGAAAATTTCCTGTCCGAGGATGTGGTTGCGGAGAAGATGCGCACGGCCGAGGTCAGCCGCCGGGCCGGAGAATGGCTGGCGAGCGGTACGCACGCCGAGCGGATCGTGGCCGAAGGTGCCCGGACCATCGGTGCCGCGCTGCCGAAGGTCGGCGACGAGGACGTGACCGCGTTCGTCCGCGGCTCACTGCTGCCGCGGTTCGTGCAGGAACCGCTCAGCCCGATTGCCGGGCATTTCGTCGAGTCGGTGGTGGACGACGGCGCCCATCACGCGCTGTTCGACCTGCTGCTGGTGGAGGCGCACGACTGGCTGGCGGTCAACCGGGACCTGGTCGCCGACGTCGTCGGGCCGCGCGCCCCGCGCTGGTCGCCGATGTGGGTCGACCGGCTGGTCATCGACCGGATCCACCGCGAGGCGCTCGCCTGGCTGGCCGACGTCCGCGACGACCAGACGCATGCGGCGCGGCGCGCGGTCGACCGGCTGCTGCGGCAACTGGGCGACGACCTGCAGCACGACGAGGACATGATGGCGCGGTTCGAGGCGTGGAAGGCGCGGATGCTGACCCACCCGGACATGGGGTCGAGCCTCGCCGCGGTCTGGGACGCGATGCGGACCGCGCTGATCGATGCGATCAACGACCCGGACAGCACCCTTCGGGAGCGGGCGATCCGCGCGTTGCAGGACCTCGGCAAACGGCTCCAGGACGACGAGGCGCTGCGCGAGCGGGTCGACGCGCGCGCCTCGGAGGCAGTCGGATACGTGGTGCGCACGTACGGGCGCGAGATCGTCTCGGTCATCTCCGACACCATCGAGCGCTGGGACGGCCGCGAGGCCGCCGCCCGGATCGAGCTGCACGTCGGGCGCGACCTGCAGTTCATCCGGATCAACGGCACGGTCGTCGGTGCGCTCGTCGGCCTCGTCATCCACACGGTGAGCCAGCTGCTGTGACGCCGACGTACGTACGGAAACGCAAGCGCCCGCAGGGCTCCGGGGTGTGGTCGGCGTACCTGCTGGAAACGGATGCTTTCGGCAACTGGTTCTACACGCCCGCGCGGTCGCTGTTCCGCAGCAACGACGGCGAGTACTGCGAGCTGGCTCAGCTCGGTCCCGGCGGTCCGGGCGAGCATTGCGTGCAGCTGGCGCCGCACGACGGCTGGTGGTTCGCGTACTTCAGGTACAGCGGTTTTCTGCACGTCGACGTGAGTACGCCGCCGGCGCTCGTCGGGGACGAGTGGACCTTCGTCGACCTGGAACTCGATCCGTTCCGCCGGCCGGACGGGACGGTCGGCACCGAGGACTGGGACGAGCTCGCGCAGGCGCATGCCGGCGGCCTGATCAGCGACGCCGAGCGGGCCGCGGCCGAGCACGCAGCGCGAACGCTGGAAAACGCGTTCGCGCAGGATACTGAGCCGTTCGGCACGGCCGGCTGGGACCGGCTGGCCGCGGCGGTAGCACTCGGGCTACCGCCGCTGACCAACCTCGCCGACCGCCCCCTGGCCTGAACCCGGCCACGGTCCGCGGAGCGCCGGCCACACCCTCGGAGCGCCGGTCAGGCTCGCTCAGGGTTGGTCAGATGCCGCAGGTCGGGGCGTCCCAGGTGTTGGAGGTGCGGATGTCGACGTGGGTGTGGTCGTTGTGCCCGGGGTACCCGGGCCCGAAGATGCCGCCGAAACCGTGATACCGCGCCTGCTTGGCGAGCGTGCAGAAGGAATGCACCCCGACCAGGTCGGCGGACCGCCCGTACAGGTGCTGGCTGTTGCTCGCGCCGCCCACCTGACTGTTGCAGGGATAGCTGCGGAAACCACTGCTGATGACGAGCGGCTGGTCGCCCAGGGCGTGCCGCAACGCCTCGAGGTGCCACATGGTCTCCAGCGCGTTCGCCCTGGTCGCTGCCTCGGACAACGGACCACCGTCGTATCCGGACCCACCGCAGCCGTCGTCGAGTTCGGCGTAGGTGAAATGGATCGGCGTGCAGTCGTCGTCCTGCAGCGCGTAAATCTTGCTGAACGTGGCCTGTCCGGCGACACCGTCCTGCGCGAGCCCGTAGGCCGCCTGGAACCGCTGGACAGCAGCCTTCGTGGCCGGGCCGAACACACCGTCGATCGCCAGGTGACCGCCGTACCCGGGGTAGCCGGAGACGCGGATCTGCAACTGCCGCACGTCGGCGCCGGACATGCCTTGGCTGAGCGTGCGGCCCCACGTGTAGCAACCGTCCGCATGGGCGGCGGTCGTGGTCGCCACCTGGGACACCGTCAGGGTCGCGCAGAACAGCATCAGGACCGCGAGCAGCCGCGGCACCGGCCGCGCCAGCAGCGTGCCCTGGAAACGCAAGCCCGGGAAACGCGCGGGCAGGAAACTCAGGAACTTCGGATTCCGGAAATTCGGGAAACTCGGACCGAGGGACATCGGACACCTCCGGGGCGGTGAAGGAACCTGTCCCCGACAGGATTCCGTGATTTTCCACCGTTTGGCCAGTACTCGCGGAAAATTTCCGGCACACAGCGGGGCAACTTTCCAGGACGTCCCGCCGGTCCTCCAGGATGTGAGCATCAACGACGGCGTTCTGGGGACGGCGGTGGCCGCTGTGCGCGAGGGTACGGAAACTTTCGACAGATTCGTTTCCGCACGCTCGCCCGCCCTGCTCCGGACGGCCTACCTGCTGACCCGCGACCACCCGCTGGCCGAGGACCTGGTCCAGACCGCGCTCGCCAAGGCCTGGTTCCACTGGTCCCGGATCCGCGAGGACAACCCGGAGCCGTACGTCCGGCGCATCCTGGTCACGACCTACTCGTCCTGGTGGCGCCGCCGCTGGAACGGCGAGGTGCCGACCGACGAACTGCCCGACCGTCCCGCCCCGGACCGCGAGCACGGCCTCGACCTGTGGGCGGCCATCGGACGCCTACCCCGCCGGCAGCGCGCCGTCGTCGTGCTCCGCTTCTACGAGGACCTCAGCGAGGCGGAGACCGCCCGGCTGATGGGCAGTTCGGTCGGCACCGTGAAGAGCCAGACCGCGAAGGCCCTCGCCAAGCTCCGCCTCGATCCCGCCGTCATCACCCCGGAAGATGCCGTCATCACCCCGGAAGATTCGGAGACGCCGCGATGAACCTGCAGGACCTGCGCGACGAACTCGCGACCCGCGCCGACTCCGTCGATCAGCACGCTCCCGACCTGCTCCCCGGCGTCCGGCAGAAGATCCGCCGGACGAGGCAGCGCCGGACCTTCACTGCTCTGGGCATCGTGGCAGTACTCGCCGGCGTCGTGGCCGGCCTGATGCCGGCGCTGACCTCGACGACACAGCCCGCCGACAAACCGCCCGCGGACTACACCCGCGACGACGTCACGGTCCCCGGTGTGGTCGGCAACGACAGGTTGCTCAAGGCATGGATCGGCGATCGCGGGCAGGACAAGATCTCGTTCACCTGGACGCCGACGACCACCGCCCTCACCTTCCACGGCGAGTGCCAGACCACCGGCAGCGGGATGTACGCGATCCGCTACACGATCAACGGCTGGTACGTCGGACCCGGCAGCTGCGACGCCGGTCCGAGCTCCTGGACGATGGGGACCACCGCCTCGGTCGGACCGGACCACCCGTTGTGGCTCGACGCGCCGCTCGGCAAGCCGGTGCAGGTGACCGCCGAGATCGTCGACCTCGACACCCAGCGCCCAGGCGGCGAGAGCCCCCGGATCGCGCTCGGCATCTATTCCTCCGGCCCGACCTCCGCCACCACGGACGGCGCCCCGCTCCGCGTCGTCCCACCGGGGTCGGACGACTACCAGAAGGACGGGGTGACCTACCGCAAACGCATCGGCGGCGACACCCTCGCCGGCGCCGAGCTCGCGGATCAAGGCCAACGCGAGGTGCGCTTCAGCTTCACCTCGACCGGAGCGACCCTGGCCCTGCACCCGTTCTGCACGGCGAACAAAGGCTCCGACAGCATGACCCCGCCGTACTCGGTGAAGATGCGGATCGCCGGCCGCCCCGTCCTCACCAGCTGCGCGGCCGACTCGATCGACCCAGGCGTCGGTACCGGTGTGGAAATCGCGTCACCCGTTCCCGCCGGGCAACGTGTCGACGTCATCGCCGAAGTCACGTCGGCCGCCGGCAACACCACGATTCCGGCGGACGCGCGGCTGGGACTCGGCGTGTACTTCAAGGGCGAGCACCGGTCCGTCGACGGTGTTCAATTCCCGGAGCGGCTCGAGAGCAGCGGCTACACCTACCGGCTCGCTGAGGTCAGAACAGCGGCCGGCCCGAGCCAGAAGGTGTCCATCACCACGCCGGCCGACCAGCCGTACGTGCTCGCGTACGGCAGCTCGCCGCTGGGCATCGCGACCCGGGGCGAGGCACAGCTCACCGTCGGCAAGACCGACACCGGAGTGAGCACCGACCCGAGCAGCGTCGGATCCCTCGGCCTCGGCTGGGACGCGCACGGCTCCGGTCCGGCCGGTCAGGCGACGCTGACGATCACCGAGGGCACCCCTACCAAGGGCACGCTGATCCTGGCCGTCTACCTACCTGACTGATCTCCTGGGTCCGAAGTTCGACGGCTGTCCAGTGTCCCACAGGACACTAGACCCAGCTGTGCAGGTCAGCGGCATCCTTGGTGAGCTGCTCGGGCGAATCGTCGGCGACGAACTCCAGCAGCGCGTTGATCTCCCGGTCCTCGGCCGCCAGGCGGTCGAGGACCGGCCGCCACAGCGTTTCCCGGGCGGCGAGCGGCAGGCGGTGGTTCGACGGCCACCAGGAGAACACGTGCACCGTACTCAGCCACGGCAGCAACGACTCGAGCTGTTGCAGGCAGGCTGCGTCGTCGAGGTCGACGGGCGGTTGCCAATACGTCGTCAGGTTCGGCGCGCCGACATCCAGCAGCAGCGTGATCGTCGAGTCGACCTCGTCGGTGAGCGTGTTGCGGTGGAACTCCATGGCGATCTCGATCCCGGCGCCGGCCGCCATGTCGGCGAGTTCGGCGAGTCCGCGGGTCACCGCCATCCGGTCGCCGACGCCGGCGTTCGCCGTACCGACGTTGCCGGCCCAGACCCGGATCCGGGGTGCGCCGAGCGCCTGGGCGGTCGCGACGGCAGAGCGCATCTCCTCGCGGTCGGCGCTGCCCGCGCGCAGGTACGACCCGTACGCCGCGACCTGCAGCCCGTGCACCTCGGTGAGGTTGCGCACGCGCTTCGCAGTGACGAGATTGCCGAGTGGGACGTGCACGTCGCCGCCCCATTCGATCGCGGTGAGCCCGGACTTCGCCGCCAGCTCCACCACCTGGTCGACGGGCGAACGGCGGAACGTCACCGAGACCAGACCGGTCCTCACAGCCACGCGGGCCTCCTCATCTGCACCCTTCTATCCAACCGCATCACACCAGCGCGTCTCACGTCATGAGCAAACCAGTTGAACGCGACTGTCGGGCAGCTACGCTGGCCGGGTGCCAGAACAGCGTCGAGGATTCACCTACGGTTTCGCGGCCTACCTGATCTGGGGGCTGTTCCCGCTGTACTGGAAGCTCCTCGACCACTCCGGCGCGGTCGAACTCCTGGCCCATCGCGTGCTCTGGTCGCTGGTGACGATCGTCGTTCTGGTCGCCGTACTGCGGAAGTCTGCCGCCGTGAAGGCCCTGCTCGCGGAACCACGGCGCCGGTGGCCGTTGATCGCGGCGGCGTTCCTGATCTCGGCGAACTGGGGCACCTACATCTGGGGCGTCAGCAACGGTCACGTCGTGGAGACGTCGCTCGGGTACTTCATCACGCCGCTGTTCACGGTGCTGCTCGGCGTCGTCGTCCTGAAGGAACGGCTCCGCCCGGTGCAGTGGGTCGCGGTCGGGATCGCATTCGCGGCCGTCGCCGGGCTGACGATCGAGAACGGGCGGCCGCCGTGGGTGGCGATCATCCTGACGTTCTCGTTCGGGTTCTACGGGCTGGCGAAGAAGAAGGCCGGCGCGGGCGCGATCGAAGGCATGGCGGTCGAGTCCGGAACCGTCGTCCCGTTCGCGGTCGCGGCGATCCTGGTGCTCGGCCTGCAGGGTGACTCGACGGTCACCCACCACGGCACGGCGTACCTGGTGCTGGTGATGCTGACCGGTCCGATCACCGCCGTACCGCTGCTGCTGTTCGGCGCCGCGGCGACGCGGATCTCGATGACCACCCTCGGGCTGCTGAACTACATCGCGCCGATCATGCAGTTCATCTTCGGCCTGGTCGTCTTCCACGAGGCCATGTCGCCGATGCGCTGGGCCGGGTTCAGCCTGGTGTGGGTCGCCCTGGCCCTGTTCACCTTCGACAGCATGCACACCCGCCGCCGCACCCTCGCCCTGGAACGCACCGCGGTGACCGCCTCCGCCGTCTGACCCACGGAGCGCTCCCCCGGTGCGCTTGACGGACACCATTCAGGACATTTAGTATCCAGAATATGCGCATGAACGAGGGCGTCGAGTGGGCGTTGCACAGCTGTGTGAATCTCAGCTGGGCGCCCGGCGAGGCGATCACCGCCAAGCGGCTCGCAGCCTTCTACAACCTGCCCACGGCGTACCTGAACAAGCAACTCCAGGCGCTCACCCGGGCCGGCATCCTCACCTCGATCCCGGGACCGAAGGGCGGCTTTCAGCTCGCTCGCGACCCGAACGCGATCAGCCTCCTCGACGTCGTCGTGGCGATCGAGGGGCCGGAGGAGGCGTTCCGCTGCCGGGAGATCCTCAAGGAAGGCCCGGGCGCCGACCCCAAGGCCGACTACACCGAGGTATGCGTGATCTCCCAGGCGATGCGCGGGGCCGAGCTCACGTACCGCCGCGAGCTGGCGAGCCGCTCGATCGCGGACATTGCCGACGAGGTCGTTCGGGGCAACCCGAACGCCCCCGCCAACACCCGCAACCGCTTCGCAAACCTGTAGGCCTGCCACACCCCGGACCTTCAGGTCTTTGACCACCGATAAATTCTGGACATCGAATATCCATGACCCCAAGGAGCGACCTATGACCGTTCTCATCCGCAGCACCGCGGCCGAGACCCTCCCAGCGAGCGGAGTCACGCTGTTGGCCGACGTATCCGACACCGCCGGCCACCTGACCAGCCACCGCTCGATCTTCCAGCCCGGCAAGGAGGGCGCTCCCCCGCATCTGCACCGTGAAGCCGCAGAGCTGTTCTACGTGCTGAACGGCAAGCTTCGCGTTCTCACCGGCGACAGCCTCGCCGAACTCGGGACGGGCGACTTCCTGCTGGTCCCGCCGAACACCCCACACGCCTTCGAGGCCGCGGGCGCCGAGCCCGCCGAGGTGCTCTTCGTCCTGACGCAAGCCAAACCGCGCTTCGGCTACTACCGCCTCCTGGAGTCGGCGTACACCGGCGAAACCGACTGGTCGGAGGTCGCCAAGACCAGCGACCGCTACGACAACCACTACGTCGAGAGCCCGGCCTGGCAGAACCGCTGACTCACCCGCGAGGCTGTTGGGCCAGCAGTTCGCTGGTCAGGTTGTCGGCAAGGGACCGGACGTAGGCGGGGTCGGGATTGTCGTCGAGGCCGGCACGTTCCCACGAGACCTCGAGGAAAAGGTTCTCGATGCGAACGTCCACCACGACACCGAGGGTGTCGGTCGAGTTCAGGTAACTGTCGTACGGATGGGCGAAGCCCTCGTCGCCGGTGGTCACCTCGATGATCCGGGCGCCGTCCTTTTCCGCCGACTCCCGCTCGTTGTTCAGTCGGCGGCCCGCCGCACGGGCGTCGTCGTACCGGCGGACGTACACCTCGAACTCGGCGACGACGTCACCGGTCCACTCCCAAGTGGACCGGGCATAGGTCGAGCTCGTGTACGCGTCTTGCTCAGGTGGGTCTGCCATCACTCGTGTCATCCGGGCCTGGGACAGGTACTTGGACGAGCAGATGTCCGGTACGGCGGTGAAGTCGTCGCGGCCTTGGACGTACTGCACGCCGAACTGGACGCCGAGGAGGACCGGGATCACCAGGGCCACCGCGGTGGTGGCGGGCACCGGCCGGCGGCCTGGCGGCGTACCGATGGACCGTACGGCGGGAATGGTCGAGAGGGCCGCGACGACGACCAGCGCGCCGACGGACAGCATCAACGTGACGATGAAGTTCGTCTGGTGGCCGTCGAGGCTGAACCACAGCAAGGCCGCCGCCAGCGCGGCGCCGACGACGAAGCCGCCGAAGCCGGATGCTCGGTGGATCGCGTTGACGGACCCGACCCGTTCCGCGGGGACGAGCTGACGGCGCGCGGTCAGGGACAGCCGGTGCCAGATCGCGAACGTAATCGCCCCGATGCCGAACAGGGTCACCGCCGGGATCGGCCGTTGCGGATCCACCACGAATCCGGCGGCGAGTACTGCCTCGCCCGTCACCAAGGCACTGACCACCAACGCCGCGGGCAAGCCGAACCATCGGCCGATCGGGCCCGCGAGCAGCACTCCGAGGCCCCCTCCGACGACAGCGGCTGCGGCGACCGCGCCCGCGATCCACACCGGCATGCCCTGGGTCAGGCTGAAAACCATCAAGCCCAGGCAAGCGCCCACAAAAGCATTGAGCACCGCCACCACCACCGCCAACGCCCGCACCGCCCCGGCACCCGGACCAACTCCAGACCCACGACCGATCCCAGCACCGACCCCACCGCCGACCCCGGCACCGACCCCGGCACCGGCACCGGCACCGGCACCGGCACCGGCACCGGCACCGGCAGTGAACGGCCGTGCACCCGGCTCGGTCGGCAGGACCTTGGTGCCGGAGCGGATCTTCTCGGTCGGGTGTTCGGGCCCGGTCGGGTTCTCGAAGGTCGGGTGCCCGTCCGCGACAGCCAGCAACTGTTGCCGAGCCGTCCCCGCATCCAGCCGCTGCGCCGGGTCCTGTGCCATCAGTCCGGCAATGACCGGTGCCAACGGACCGGCGTGGCGGGGTGGCTGTGGATCGCGGGTGAGGACGGCGGCGATCATCGCGGGCAGGTCGTCGAAGTCGTACGCATGCTGCCCTTCGACAGCGAAGTACAGCGTCGCCCCGAGCGCCCACAGGTCGGCCGGCGGCCCGAACTCACCACCCGACAGCCGCTCGGGTGCGACGTACCCGAGCGTGCCGGTCACGATGCCGGTACCGGTCAGCGTCCGGGTCGCACCGGCGACCGACGCGATGCCGAAGTCGGTCAGCATCCACCGGTCGTCGGCGCCGAGCATCACGTTCTGCGGCTTGACGTCGCGGTGCAGCACGCCCTTCGCGTGCGCCGTACCCAACGCCTCCACCAGCCGTACGCCGAGTTCGGCCGCGCGCCGCGGACTCAGTGGACCGTTCGCGCGGACGATGTGGTCGAGCGTCTGCCCGGGCAGCAGCCGCATCACGATCCACGGCCGGCCGCCTTCGTCGACGACGTCGTGGATCGTGACGATCGCCGGATGGTCGAGCCCCGCTGCGGCGCGCGCCTCCCGCAACGCGCGCATCCGCAGCGTGTCCTGTTCCTCCGGGCTCAGCCCCTCCGGGATCCGTACCTCCTTCACCGCGACCTCGCGGTGCAGGACGTTGTCGAACGCCTTCCAGACCGTCCCCATCCCACCGCTGCCGATCGGTCGGTCACTCAGGACGTACCTGCCGTTGCCCAGCGTGCGTTGGCTCACCCGCAGGACCTTAACGGCGCGCGGTACCACCGCCGGTCGCGAGACGTGAACTGCGCCACGTCGCGTCACAGATCGGCGGGCTGCGGTGTCGTATGGATGACCGAGGGAGGTCGATCATGCGCCTCTGGAGCAACCTGCGCACGAGAGTGTTCCCGAATCACTGGTCGCTGCTGTTCGGCCAGATCGCGTTCTACAGCTTCGTCGTGATCTCGCTCAGCGGTGTGGTGCTGATGCTCGACTACGAGCCGTCCACCCAGCCGGTCGTGTACGACGGACCGTACGGGCCGTTGCGCGGTACGGAGATGTCGCGGGCACTCGACTCGACGCTCGCCATCACGTTCGAAACCCGCGCCGGGCTACTGGTCCGCCAAGTGCACCACTGGGCCACGCTGATCATGGTCGCGGCGATCACCCTGCACCTGCTGCAGCTGTTCTTCACCGCGGGCTTCCGCCGGCCGCGGCGCCGGAACTGGCTGGTCGTCTTCGGGCTGCTGGTGGTGACGCTCGGCGCGTGCCTCACCGGTACCTCGCTGCCGGACGACATGGCGTCGGGCACGAGTCTCGCCGTACTCGATGGCGTCCTTCAAGCGACCCCGGTCGTCGGTTCGGCGTTGTCGTACGTGCTGTTCGGCGGTGAATTCCCCGGCGACGTGATCACCCGCTTCTACCCGTTGCACGTCGTCGTACTGCCCGCGCTGATCGTCGTACTGTTCATCGCCGTCGCGCTCAACAAACCCGCTGCACGCTCGCAGCAAGGCAGCCGCGGACGGGTGGGCGTCCTGAAGAGTGCCGCACTGTTCTGCTTCGTCGTCGGCGTCTCGCTGCTGATGGCCGTGACGGCCACGATCAACCCGGTCTGGCTGTACGGACCGGCGGATCCCGCGGACACCTCGGCCGGCGTCGGCCCGGCCTGGTACCTCGCGTTCCTGGACGGCTCGCTGCGGCTGGCACCCGGGTGGGAGGTCGTCTGGTGGGGCAAGACGATCAGCCTGGCCGTACTGCTGCCGGTCGCCGCGTGCACGCTGTTCCTCCTGCTGGTCGCGGTCTATCCGTTCCTCGAAGAGCGAATCACCGGCGACCGGAAGGACCATCACGACCTCGAGCGCCCGCGCGACCACCCGACGCGGACGGGACTCGGCGTCGCCGGCATCACGTTCTACGGCGTCCTGTGGGCGGCTGCGGGCGCGGACACGTTGGCGGTCCAGTTCCACCTGTCGTTCAACGTGTTGCTGCGGCTGTTCCAGGTCCTGCTGATCGTCGGCCCACCGGTGGCGCTGTTCATCACCCGGCGGATCTGCCTGGGTCTGCAACAGCAGGAGGTCGACATCACTGAGCACGGCATCGAAACCGGCCGCGTGGTCCGCCAACTGAACGGCGGCTACACCGAGGACCACCGCCCGTCGGCACGGCAGCTCACGGCAACGCTGAAGCACTGAGCAATCGGGACAGGCCGGGTACGTCGAGCGCACCGTGGATCCGCCCCGTCGTCGTGGACAACGGGCGGCCGCTCGCCGCGGTGCGCTGCGCGATGATCTCGGCCGCGATCGAGATCGCCGTCTCCTCAGGCGTCCGCGCGCCGAGGTCCAGCCCGGTCGGTGACGTGAGCCGCGCGAGCTCCTCCTCGCTCACCCCGGCCGCCCGCAACCGTGCCAGCCGGTCCTCGTGCGTCCGCCGCGAACCCATCGCCCCGATGTACCCGGCCGACGTCCGCAACGCCACCTGCAGCAGCGGTACGTCGAATTTCGGGTCGTGCGTCAGCACGCACAACGCCGTCCGGCGATCCACCTGATCGGTGACGCCCGCGAGGTAGCGGTGCGGCCAATCGACCACGACCTCGTCCGCGTCGGGAAACCGTGCGCGCGTCGCGAACACCGCACGCGCATCGCACACCGTCACGTGATACCCGAGGAACTTGCCGACGCGCGCCAGGGCCGCGGCGAAGTCGATCGCCCCGAACACGACCATCCGCGGCGGCCGCGTGAACACCCGCACGAAGACAGCGATCTCGGTACGCCGGCACTCGCCGTGGACGCCGTACTCCCGCACGGCACTCGAACCGCTGTCGAGCATTCCCAGCGCATCGTCGGCAACCGCCGCGTCCAGCCCCGGATCGCCCAAACTCCCAGACACCCGACCCGGCTCGATCACCAGCCGTCCAGGCGCGACCTCCGGCCCGACCACAGTCGCCACCGCGAGCGGTCGCCCCAACTCCACAGCCGCGGCGACCGCAGCGAATGTGCACGACGAAGGATCGATCGGCTCCACCAGCACCTCGATCACCCCGCCGCACGTCAACCCGACCGCGAACACGTCGTCATCGGACACGCCGTACCGCCGGACCACAGGTACGCCGGTGCGGATCACGTCCTGCGCCACGGCGTACACATCGGCCTCGACGCATCCGCCCGACACACTGCCGACCGCCACGCCGTCGGCCGAGACCGCCATCACCGCACCAGGCGGCCGCGGCGCCGACCGAAAGGTACTGATCACCGTCGCCAGCGCGAACCGTCCGGACCACTGCCGCAGCTGCGGCAGGACGTCACGCACCCATGTCCTTCGCGCCGGCCTTCACGGCGTCGCGGATCCGGGTGTACGTCCCGCACCGGCAGATGTTGCGCAGCTCGTCGAGATCCGCGTCGGTGATCTCGCGACCCTCTTCGCGCACCTGCCGGACCTTCGCGACGGCCGCCATGATCTGCCCGGGCTGGCAGTACCCGCACTGCGCGACGTCGTACTCCAGCCAGGCCTCCTGCATCGGGTGCAGGTCCTTGCCGACGGTGGCCGGCAGCCCCTCGATGGTGGTCACCTCGTCGTCCGGCCGGATGTCCTTGACCTGGACCGAGCACGGGTTGAAGGCCTTGCCGTTCAGGTGCGAGGTGCACGCCTTGCACACCTCGATCGCGCAGCCGTACTTCGGGCCGGTGACGCCGAGCAGGTCGCGCAGGACCCACAGCAGCCGAACGGAGTCCTCGGCGTCGACGCTGATCAGCCGGCCGTTCAGGGTGAAGGTGTGCGTAGGCATCGGACTCCTCAGAACGTGTGGTCGAGGCCGTCGGTCGGCGACTGCGGAGTGGACGGCTGCAGCGGCAGCGGCTCGAACCCGAGCGTGCCGTGATTGATCGGGAAGTACGTCGGCATCGTGCCGGTCGCGCGGGCGTACGCACAGGCGACCGCGGCGAACGCCGGAGCCACCGAGAGCTCACCGGCACCGCTCGGGCTCTCGCTGGTGTTCGGCATGATGACGACCTGGACGTCCAGCGGCGAGTTCCACTGCCGGGTGTAGAAGTAGTTGTCCCAGCTGCCTTCGAGCGGGATACCGTCCTTGATGTGCAGGCTCGACGTCAGCGCGAGCGCGATCGCGTCCTGCAGGCCGCCGATCATCTGCGCCTCGAGACCACGCGGGTTGATGCAGAAGCCGGGATCGACGACGATCACGGCCTTGGTCACCCGCGGCCCGGTGACTGCCTCACCCTCGACCTTTCGGTTCACGGTCTCCGGGCGGCAGTCGATCTCGACCAGCGTCGCGACCGCGGCCCGGTACTCCGAGTGCACGCCGACGCCCTGCGCCGTGCCCTTCGGCATCTTCTTGCCCCAGTCGCCGACCTCGGCGGCCTTGTTCAGCGCCGCGAGCAGCCGCTTGTCCTTGAGGAAATTGCGGCGGAAGCGGACCGGGTCCTGCCCCATTTTCGCGGCGAGCTGATCGACGACCAACTCCTCGGCGCAGACCACGTTCGGCGAGTAGATGTTGCGCATGCTGCCGGTGTTGAACTTCAGCGGGATCTCGTTCAGCAGCTGGGTCGTGACGCCGAAGTCGTACGGCGAGGTCTGGGTGAGCGTGAAGATCGTCTCGGCGAACGACAGGTTGCCGGCCACCGGCAGGTCCGCCGCGAATGCGGTGATCATCTCGCCGAGGCCGTGCCCGAAGTCGGTCTGCACGCTGGTATGGCGCTGCTCGTAGCTGAGGACGTTGCCCGCCAGGTAGTTCACCCGGACCCGCGAGGTACACATCGGGTGCGTCCGGCCCTGGCGGAAGTTGTCGGTCCGCGACCAGGACAGCTTGACCGGTTTGCCCATCTGCTGCGAGATCTCGGCGGCCTCGGCGGCCACGTCGTGGAACAGGTGCCGCCCGAACGAGCCGCCGCCCTGCACCACGTGCACCGTCACCGCGTCGACCGGGAGACCGAGCTGTTTCGCGATGTCCTGCTGCGCCACGATCGGAACCTTCAGACAGGACCAGATCTCGGCGCTGTCCGGCCGCACGTCCGCGATCGCGCAGTCCGGCTCGAGCGGGCTGTTGCTCGCAAAGGCGAACACGAACTCGGCGTCGATCGTCTCCGCGAGCAGCGGCGGAACGGCCATCGGCAGCTGCGCCGCCCGGAGTTTCGCCAGCACCGTCTCGTCGGACTCGTCGTCCACCGGGCCCGGACCCCAGGTCGCGTCGACCTTCTGGATCGCGTCGATGCACTGCCCGAACGTCTCGGCGCGGATCGCCACACCATGGGTGATGCCAACGACATCGGTCACCCCCGGCAGCGCCCGCAACTGAGCCAGATTGTTGATCGACCGCAGCGTCCCGTTGATCGTCGGCGGCCGGGCCACCATCGTCGGCTTCGCGCCCGGCACCTCGAGGTCCATCGCGAACTGCTTGCGGCCGGTGACGATGTCACGCCCGTCCACGCGGCTGCGCGGCTTCCCGAGAACCTTGAACTCCGACGGTTCCTTCAGCTCTGCCGCGAACGTCACCGTCTTCAGCGCCGCCGCCGCGGTGGCCAGCGCGCCGTACGACGCCGTACGTCCGTCGGGTCCGCGGACGACGCCCTTGCGGGTGGTCAGCCGCTCCGCGTCGACGCCCCACCGGGCAGCCGCCGTGTCGACCAGGCGTTGGCGTGCGATCGCGGCGGCCGTGCGGACCGGGAGGTACATGCTGCGCATCGAGTTCGAGCCGCCGGTGAGCTGGTTCATCAACAGCTCCGGGCGGGCGTCGGCGAGCGTGATTTCGACCTTGCCGATCGGGAGATCCAGCTCTTCGGCAACCATCATCGCGAACGCGGTGGTGATGCCCTGCCCGACCTCGCAGCGCGGCACCGCGAAGTACGCCGTACCGTCACTGTTCAGCTCGACCGTGATCAGGCCGGACGTCGGTGCGGCGGCCAGGTTCTGCAGGTCGCCGAGGTCGAAGATGTTCTCCGGCTGCAGCAACGACGGTACGGCGGCGTCGGCGTCCCGCGGCCCGGCCTGATCCACCGCCCAGACCCCGACCGCGAGTGTGGGCGCGGCGATCAGATACCCGAGCACCTTCCGCCTGCTGACCCGCCCGTCCGCTGCCTGCGCCGGTTCGACCATCTGGACCTCCGCACTCGCCGGAAAGCCTGGCGCCCCACAGCCAGAAGGCCCACTTCGGTGACCTCACCAACCACAACGCACCAAACCGCCCCCCGGTCACGCGAAGGGCGGCAACGGTCTGCCGATGGTCAGACGGAACGGGTGACGACCAGGTCGCAGAGGGCGTCGAGGGCTTCGCGGCCGGGGCCCTCGGGGAGGGTTGCGAGGAGTTTGCGGGCGTCGGTCGCGCGGCGACGGACGTCGTCCTCGGCCTGACGGAAGGACGAGTGCGAGCGCAGCAGCTCGAGGGCTTCGGCGAGCCGGGCGTCGTCGGACAGATCGGAGTCCAAGAGCTCCAGCAGCCGGGCGTCCGTGGCGTCCGCGGGGTCCGCCTGGGCGCGGAAGATCAGCACCGGGAGAGTCGGAACCCCCTCGCGGAGGTCGGTCCCCGGGGTCTTGCCGGACTGGCCGGACTCCGAGGCGATGTCGAGCAGGTCGTCGGCGAGCTGGAACGCGACACCGATCTCCTCGCCGAACGCCCGCAGCGCCTCCTGGACGTCCTCGGGCGCACCGGCGTACCGGGCACCGAAGAGCGCCGAGGTCGCGATCAGCGAACCGGTCTTGTCGGAGACCACCGACAGATAGTGCTTGAGCGGGTCCTGGCCCTCGCCGACACCGAGGGTCTCGCGGATCTGCCCTTCGACCAGCCGGCCGAAGGTCCGGGCCTGGATCCGGACCGCTTCCGGACCGAGGTCCGCGACCAGGTCCGACGCGCGGGCGAACAGCCAGTCGCCGGACAGGATCGCGACCGAGTTGTCCCACCGCGCGTTCGCCGTGGACGACCCGCGCCGCAGCGCGGCCTCGTCCATCACATCGTCGTGGTGCAGCGTCGCGACGTGCGTGAGCTCGACGACCACGGCCGCCTTCACCACGTCGTCAGCCGCAGGCTCCGGACCGAACTCGGCGCCCAGCAGCACCAGCAACGGACGGAACCGCTTGCCACCGGCGAACGTGACGTGCTGCGCCGCCTCGGTGACGAACGGCGCCTCCGACTGGGTCGCGTCGAGCAGCACCTGCTCGACGCGCTCCAGACCGGAACGAACCCGGGACTCGAGCGCCGCATCGGCGAAATCGAATCCCAGGCTCTCGGCCGGCAGCGGGGTCGGACTCAACGGATGAACTCACCAGCTCGGGCCGCCAGGTCGAGCACCGGTCCGGGAACCAGACCGAGCACCACCGTGGCGGCGAGACCCAGGGCCACCGCCGACGTGGTCTGCCAGCCCGGCAGCGCCACGTCCGGCGAATCGGCCGGCAGGTCGGAGAAGAACATCAGCACGATCACGCGGACGTAGAAGAACGCGGCGACCAGGCTGGACAGGACGGCGACCACGACCAGCGGCCAGGCGCCCCCGGTCCACGCCGCGCTGAAGACCGCCCACTTGCCGGTGAAGCCCGCGGTCAGCGGGATCCCGGCGAAGGACAGCAGGAAGAACGCGAAGATGCCGGCCAGCAGCGGCGACTTCTTGCCCAGGCCCGCCCAGCGGGACAGGTGCGTCGCCTCGCCGCCGGCGTCGCGGACCAGCGTCACGACCGCGAACGCGCCGATCGTCGGGAAGCCGTACGAGACCAGGTAGAACAGCACCGCCTGGGTCGAGGTGATCCCGGTGGTGACGCCGTTGCCGGTCTGCGCGAGGCCGACGAACGCGGTCAGCAGGAAGCCCGCGTGCGCGATCGAGGAGTACGCCAGCATCCGCTTCACGTCGGTCTGGGTGATCGCGACGATCGAACCGACCACCATGGTGAGGATCGCGACGATCCACATCATCGGTGCCCAGTCCCAGCGCGTCCCGCCGAGCGCGACGTAGAAGACCCGCATCAGACCGACGAACGCCGCGATCTTGGTGCAGGCCGCCATGAAGCCGGTGACCGGCGTCGGCGCGCCCTGGTACACGTCCGGCGTCCAGGAGTGGAACGGTACGGCGCCGACCTTGAACAGCATGCCGACCCCCAGCAGGCCGGTGCCGGCCAGCAGGATGGCGTCGCCGCCGGTCTGGGTGCCGAGCGCGTCCGCGATCCCGCCGAGCGACATCGTGCCGGCGTACCCGTACAGCAGCGCGATCCCGAACAGCAGGAACGCCGACGAGAAGGCGCCGAGCAGGAAGTACTTCATCGCGGCTTCCTGCGAGATCAGCCGGCGACGGCGCGCCAGGCCGCAGAGCAGGTACAGCGGCAGCGAGAACACCTCGAGCGCGACGAACAGGATCAGCAGGTCGTTCGACGCCGCGAACAACATCATGCCGCCGACCGCGAACAGCGTCAGCGGAAAGATCTCGGTGTGCTCGATCCGCGCCGCGGTGCCCTCCCGCTCGGCCTCCGAGCCCGGTACCGCGGCCGCCTGGCCGGCGAACGCGGACAGGCCGCCGTCGATCGAGCGCTCCGCGAACAGCAGCACGCTGATCAGCGTCAGCGCCAGCAGGATCAGCCAGGTGAACAGCGCCGGGCCGTCGACCGAGATCGCGCCCTGCGCCGCGATCAGTTCCTTCTTGTCGTACATCAGCAGGCCGGACAGCACACCGGCCACGACCACGGCGACCACCGTGACGGCCAGCTGCACCAGGTGCCGCAACGGCCGCGGCAGGAACGCCTCGACCAGGACGCCGACGGCCGCCGCACCGAACACGACGAGCAGCGGAGCCAGCTCGTTGTACTCGATCTTGGGCGCCGTGAAGTCCGCCAGCGGCAGCAACATCGCGCTCACTTCTGTCCCTCCGTCACGGGGATCTCCGGTGCCTTGTCGGTCACGCCGACCCGCTGCATGGTCTCGGCCACCGCGGGCTTGATGATGTCGACCACCGGCTTCGGGAACAGGCCCAGGCCGATGATCAGGACCACGAGCGGCGCGATCGCGAGCAACTCACGCACGTTCAGGTCCTTCAGCTTCTCGATCCCGTCCCGCACCGGGCCGGTCATCGTGCGCTGGTACATCAGCAGGATGTACAGCGCGGCCAGCACGATACCCAGGACGCCGATCACCGCGATCACCTTGTGCCGGCTGAAGGTCCCGGCCAGCACCATGAACTCGGAGATGAACGGCGACAGACCGGGCAGCGCGAGGCTGGACAGGCCGGCGAACAGGAACGTCCCGGCGAGCACCGGCGCCACCTTCTCCACACCGCCGTAGTCGGCGATCCGCGCGGACCCGCGCCGGGAGATCAGGTACCCGGCGACCAGGAACAGCGCGGCCGTGGACAGACCGTGGTTGAACATGTACAGCGTCGACCCGGTCAGGCCCTGCGACGTCAGCGCGAAGATGCCCATCACGATGAAGCCGAAGTGCGAGATCGAGGTGTACGCGATCAGCCGCTTGATGTCGGTCTGGCCGATCGCCAGCAAAGCGCCGTACAGCACCGAGATCAGCGCCAGCACCAGCACCACCGGGGTGGCCCACTCGGACGCGTTCGGGAACAGGCCCAGGCAGAACCGGATCATCCCGAAGGTGCCGATCTTGTCCAGGATGCCGACCAGCAGCACCGACGTCCCCGGCGTCGCCTCACCGGCCGCGTCCGGCAGCCAGGTGTGGAACGGCACCATCGGCGCCTTCACCGCGAACGCGAACATGAACCCGAGGAACAGCCAGCGCTCGGTGTTCTGGCTCATGTCCAGCTTCATCATGTCGGTCAGCAGGTACGACGGTTCGCCCTGCTTGGCCGAGACGACGTACAGGCCCACCACCGACGCCAGCATCAGCAGACCGCCGAGCAGCGAGTAGAGCAGGAACTTGACGGCGGCGTACGAACGCTGCGGGCCGCCGAAGCCGCCGATCAGGAAGTACATCGGGATCAGCGTGGCCTCGAACAGCACGTAGAACAAGAACACGTCGGTGGCCGCGAACACGCCGATCGACAGTGCCTCCAGGCCGAGGATCCAGGCGAAGAAGGACTTCTCCGACCAGCGGCCGTTCTGCGCGTCGTTCCAGGAGGCGATGATGACGATCGGCGTCAGCAGCGCGGTCAGCACCACCAGCACGATGCCGACACCGTCCAGGCCGAGTGCGTAGTGCGCACCGAAGGCCTTGATCCAGGTGTGCGTCTCGGCGTAGTCCTCGGCGCCGTTGCGCTGGTAGCCGATCGCAACGATCGCGGTCAGTACCAGCGTCACGAGCGAGAACCCGAGCGCGACCTGCTTGGCCGTCAGCGCCTTCGACTTCGGCACCAGCATCGTCGCGATGGCCCCGACGAACGGCAGGAGCAGTAACAGGGTCAGCCAACCGATGTTCACGACAACCTCACCGCGAGGAGGGCGACGACCACGAATGCGGCGCCGAAGACCATGCTGAGTGCGTACGAACGGACGAAGCCCGTCTGGTACCGGCGGAGCCGGCCGGACAGACCGCCGAAGAGTGCGGCCAGCCCGTTCACCAGGCCGTCGACGCCCCGGTTGTCGAGCCAGACCAGCGTCCGGGTCAGGTACTGCCCGGGCCGCATGAAGACCGCCTCGTTCAGCGCGTCGCCGAGCAGGTCACGACGCGCGAACTTGGTGAGCAGCGAGCCGGCCGGAGCCTCCCGCGGCACCTCCTGGCGGTACATCACCACGGCGAGCGCGAGACCGGCGGCGACCACGGCCAGCGTGATGATCGTCATCACGGTGGCGCTCAGCGGACCGTGGTGCTCCTCGGTCCCGACCACCGGCTCGAGCCAGTCGACGATCCAGTGCCCGGCGAAGTACAGCGCACCGCCGGCCAGCGAGAGCGCGGCCAGGATGATCAGCGGCCAGGTCATCACCTTCGGCGACTCGTGCGGGTGCACGTCCTCGGCCCAGCGCTTCTTGCCGAAGAACGTCATGATCATCACCCGCGTCATGTAGAACGCGGTGATGCCGGCGCCGAGCAGCGCGCACAGACCGATCACGATGTTGTCCGCGAACGCGGCCTCGATGATCTTGTCCTTGCTGAAGAAGCCGGCGAACGGCGGGATGCCGAGGATCGCCAGGTAGCCGAAGCCGAACGTCACGAAGGTGATCTTCATCGCCGACCGCAGGGCGCCGTAGTGGCGCATGTTCACGTCGTCGTTCATGCCGTGCATGACCGATCCGGCGCCGAGGAACATGTTGGCCTTGAAGAAACCGTGCGTGAGCAGATGGAAGATCGCGAACACGTACCCGGCCGGGCCGAGGCCCGCGGCGAGCATCATGTAGCCGATCTGGCTCATCGTCGAACCGGCCAGCGCCTTCTTGATGTCGTCCTTGGCGCAACCGATGATCGCACCGGCCAGCGCGGTGACCGTACCGACGATCACCACCGCCGTGGACGCCGCGTCGCTGACCTCGTAGATCGCGTGCGAGCGGACCACCAGGTAGACGCCCGCGGTGACCATGGTCGCCGCGTGGATCAGCGCCGACACCGGGGTCGGGCCCTCCATCGCGTCCAGCAGCCAGGACTGCAGCGGCACCTGCGCGGACTTGCCGCAGGCGGCCAGCAGCAGCATCAGGCCGAGCAGCGTGGCCCAGGTGCTGGTCAGCTGCTCGGCGCCGGCGTTCACCGAAGCGAAGGCCGAGGAGCCGAACAGCGCCCACATGCTCATCACCGCGAGCGACAGGCCGATGTCCCCGACCCGGTTGACCACGAACGCCTTCTTCGCGGCGACCGCGGCCGACGGCTTGTGCTGCCAGAAGCCGATCAGCAGGTACGACGCCAGACCGACGCCCTCCCAGCCGACGAAGACCAGCAGGTAGTCGGCGGCCAGTACCAGCAGCAGCATCGCCGCGACGAACAGGTTCAGGTAGCCGAAGAACCGCCGCCGGCGCTCGTCGTGCTCCATGTAACCGATCGAGTAGATGTGGATCAGCGAACCCACACCGGTGATCAGCAGCACGAACAGGATCGACAGCGGATCGATCAGCAGCGAGAAGTTGACCGTGACGTCGCCGACCGAGAACCACTCGAACAGCTTGACCGTTTCGGACCGACCTTCGCCGGACTGGCCCTGCATCTGGAAGAACAGGACGACGCCGAAGGCGAACGAGATCAACGGCGCCAGCGTGCCCAGCAGGTGACCCCACGCGTTGGTGGCCTTGCCACCGAGCAGCAGGATCGCCGCGGACACCGCCGGTACCGCGACCAGCAGCCATGTCAGCTCATGACTCATGGGGTGCTTACCTCAGTACTTGAGCAGGTTGGCGTCGTCGACCGAGGCCGAGCGACGGGTGCGGAAGATGGCCATGATGATCGCCAGCCCGATCACGACCTCGGCCGCGGCCACCACCATCACGAAGAAGGCGGCGATCTGGCCGTCGAGGTTGCCGTGCTGACGCGCGAAGCTGACGAACGCGAGGTTGCACGCGTTCAGCATCAGCTCGACACACATGAAGACGACGATGGCGTTACGGCGTACCAGCACGCCGAGCGCACCGATACTGAACAGGATCGCCGCGAGCACGATGTACGGCTCGGTCGTCACTTCTGTTCCTCCTGTCCGAAGCCAGTTGTGTCGGTGCTCTCCGCCTCCGGCGGGTACAGCTCGCCCTGGTCGAGCTCGCGCACCTCTTCGATGTCCGCGCGCTCGGCTTCTTCGGAGAACACCGTGCCACGTGCCTGGAGCACACGCGAAACCGAGGTCGGTGCGATCGAGCCGTCCGGCAGCAGCGCCGGGGTGTCGACGGCGTTGTGCCGCGCGAGCACACCGGGCGTCGGCAGCGGGCCCGGGTGGATGCCCTGCTCGGCGTACTTGCGGATCCGCTCCTCGGCGTGGTCGCGCTGGGTGCGCTTCTTCGACAGCCGCTCGCGGTGCGCCAGCATCATCGCGCCCATCGCCGCGGTGATCAGCAGCGCCGAGGTCACCTCGAAGGCGAACACGTACTTGCCGAACAGCAGCTGGGCGATGCCGTGCGGGTTGCCGTCCGGCTGCGCCGCGGCCAGGCCGGTCGGGTTGCCGTAGATCGCGTTGCCGACCGCGAACAGCAGCAGGATGCCGAAGCCGAGGAAGGCCACACCGGCCAGCAGCCGCTGACCGCGGATGGTCTCGACCAGCGAGTCCGAGGCGTCGACGCCGACCAGCATCAGCACGAACAGGAACAGCATCAGGATCGCGCCGGTGTAGACGATGATCTGGACGGCGAACAGGAACGGCGCGTCCTGCGCGGCGTACTGCACCGCGAGGCAGACCATCACGGTCGCCAGCAGCAGCGCCGAGTGCACCGCCTTGCGGACCAGCACCATGCCGATCGCGGCCAGGATCATGACCGGGGCCAGCAGCCAGAACGCGACCTGCGAGCCGGTGACGAGACCGATCACTTGGTCTCACTCCCCTCGGCGTTCGCCGCGGCGCCGGTCAGTCCGAGGTAGTAGTCCTTCTCGGTCTTGCCGAGCTGCATCTCGTGCGGCGGCTCCTGCATGCCCGGGAGCAGCGGCGCCAGCAGGTCCTTCTTCTCGTAGATGAGGGACGCACGGCTGCTGTCGGCGAGCTCGTACTCGTTGGTCATCGTGAGCGCCCGGGTCGGGCACGCCTCGATGCACAGACCGCAGAGGATGCAGCGCAGGTAGTTGATCTGGTACACCCGGCCGTACCGCTCGCCCGGCGAGAACCGTCCGCCCGCGGTGTTGTCCGCACCCTCGACGTAGATCGCGTCGGCGGGGCAGGCCCAGGCGCACAGCTCGCAGCCGACGCACTTCTCCAGGCCGTCCGGCCAGCGGTTCAGCTGGTGCCGGCCGTGGAACCGGGGCGCGGTCGGCTTCTTCTCGAACGGGTACTGCTCGGTGAACACCTTGCGGAACATCGTCCGGAAGGTGACCCCGAACCCGGCGACCGGATCCCAGAGGGACTCCTTGACGCTAGCCATTGCGGCCCTCCTTGGTGTGGCTCACAGTCTCGCCTCGGCTCGGAGTGTTGACGGCCATCGGCGGCGGCACCGGGAAGCCCCCGGCGAAGGCATCGAAGTTCTCGGCCCGCTCTTCTTCGGTCGGCTGCTCCGGCGCCGGCTTCTGCGGGATGAACATGCTGACCACCGCGAACACCAGCACGATCGCGGCCGCGACCAGCAGCGTGGTCCGGCTGAAGTCGGTCTCCCGGCCGACCGCGCGCACGGTGGCGACCAGCAGGATCCAGACCAGCGCGACCGGGATCAGGATCTTCCAGCCGAGCTTCATGAACTGGTCGTAGCGCAGCCGCGGCAGCGTTCCGCGCAGCCAGATGTAGAAGAAGATGAAGCCCATCAGCTTGGCCATGAACCACAGCACCGGCCAGTAGCCGGAGTTCGCGCCGTCCCAGATCGAGATCGGCCACGGCGCCCGCCAGCCGCCCAGGAACAGCGTGGTGGCCAGCGCGGACA
This sequence comes from Kribbella sp. NPDC048915, assembly GCF_040649595.1. Classification (NCBI taxonomy): domain Bacteria; kingdom Bacillati; phylum Actinomycetota; class Actinomycetes; order Propionibacteriales; family Kribbellaceae; genus Kribbella; species Kribbella sp. NPDC048915. The sequence goes on from NZ_JBEZFT010000049.1 coordinate 37,441, forward strand.
CGGTCGCCATGTTGATGTACTCGGCCAGGAAGAACATCGCGTACTTGATCGAGGAGTACTCGGTCAGGAAGCCCGCGACCAGCTCACCCTCGGCCTCCGGGAGGTCGAACGGCGCCCGGTTCGTCTCGCCGACCATCGAGATCACGTAGATCACGAACGACGGGAACAGCAAGAACGCGTACCAGCCGGGTAGTGGGATGTCGGTGCCGAACAACGTCACGGTCTGGTGCGACTGCGCCGCGACGATCTCCGAGGTGGACATCGAACCGGCGAACAGGAACACCGTGACCAGCGCCAGGCCCATGCCGACCTCGTAGGAGATCATCTGCGCGCTCGAGCGCAGACCGCCGAGCAGCGAGTACGTCGAGTTCGACGACCAGCCGCCGAGCACGATGCCGTAGATGCCGATCGAGGCGACCGCCATCACGTACAGCACCGAGACCGGGAGGTCGGTGAGCTGCAGCCGGGTGTAGGTGTCGGTGAACGGGATCTTCACCGTCGGGCCGAACGGGATCACCGCGAAGGTGAGGAAGGCCGGTACGGCAACGATCGCCGGCGCCAGGACGAAGACGAGCCTGTCCACGCCCTTCGGCATCAGGTCTTCCTTGAGCATCAGCTTCACACCGTCGGCCAGCGACTGCAGCAGACCGAAGGGTCCGTGCACGTTCGGACCGACCCGGTGCTGCATCCGCGCCACCACCCGGCGTTCCCACCAGATGTTGAACAGCGTCAGCACCACCAGGAACACGAAGATGAACAGCACCTTGATGAGGATCACCCACCAGGGGTCGTTCCCGACCCCCGCATCAGGTACGGCGAGCGACATCATGAGTTTCCTCCGGCGATCGTCACGATCGAGCCATGGTCGGCGTGCAGTGCACGGCGCACGTGGGAGTCGGCCGAGTTGGTCGGCAGCCAGACCACGTTGTCGGTCATCCGGGTGATCACCACCGGCAGCCGGATCGTCCCGGCGTCGGTGCTCACCACCAGCTCGTCACCGTCATTGACGCCCACGCGGTGCGCGGTGGTCAGCGAGATCCGGGCGACCGGCTTGCGCGCCGTCGCGGTCAGGTGCGGCTCACCGTCGCAGGCGCGGCTGTCGTCGATCAGCATCCGCCAGGTCGCGAGCCGGGTGGAGTCGAACGCGCCGAGGGCCGGACCGGCCGGGTACGTCGGCTCCTGCGCCCGCTCGCCGTCCCAGCGACCGAGCTCGTCGTACTCGCGCTTCGCGCCCTCGGGGGTGGCGAAGCCGATCGAACGGCCCATCTGCTGCGCCAGCGCGGCCAACGCGCGAACGTCCGGCATAGCGGCCGGCACCTTGAGCACGACCGGGAACGGCCGCTCGCGACCCTCCCAGTTCACGAAGGTGCCGGACTTCTCCACCGGCGGTACGACAGGGAGCACCACGTCGGCGTACTCGGTCACCTGCGACTTGCGGACCTCGAGGCTGACCACGAACGGCACCGCCTCGAGCGCGGCCAGCGCCGCGGCCGGGTCGGGCAGGTCGTCGATCTCGACCCCCGCGACCACCAGCGCCTGCAGCGAACCGGCGTTCGCGACGATCTCGCCGAGGTCCTTGCCCGGCTCGGCCGGCAGGTGGTCGACACCCCACGCGGCCTGCAGGTCGACCCGCGCCTGCGGGTCGGAGACCAGGCGGCCACCGGGCAGCAGGCCCGGCAGGCAGCCGGCCTCGAGCGCGGCCCGGTCGCCCGCACGGCGCGGGATCCAGGCCAGCTGCGCACCGGTGTCGAGCGCCAGCCGCAGCGCGGCCGAGTACCCGCCCGGCGCGCTCGCCAGCCGCTCGCCGACGATGATGACCGAGTCCGGACCGAGCGACGCCCGCGCGGCCGCGCCGGCCTCACCCGCGTTGCCGAGGTCGCTGAGCACCGCGGCCTCGGTGCCGGGCGAGGTGTGCACGACGACGCCGTCCAGCTTTTCCACGCCGCGCGACGCGTACGCCGCGATCGTGAAGACCTTGGTGCCGTGCGTCCGGACACCCTTGCGGACCCGGAGGAACACCGTCGGTGCTTCCTCCTCGGGCTCGAACCCGGCGAACAGCACCGAGCCGGCCTTCTCCAGGTCCGCGAACGTCGTCCCGAGACCGGTACCGGCCACCGCGGCGGCCAGGAAGTCCGCCTCCTCCACGGAGTGCGGGCGGGCCCGGAAGTCGATGTCGTTGGTGCCGAGCGCGACCCGGGCGAACTTCGAGTACGCGTAGGCGTCCTCGACGGTCAGCCGGCCGCCGGTCAGCACGGCCGCGTTGCCGCGGGCCGCGTTCAGCTTCTCCGCCGCGAAGGACAGCGCCTCCGGCCAGGACGCCGGCCGCAGCTCGCCGTCCTCACGGATCAGTGGGTGGGTCAGCCGGTCACCGGTCGACGCGTACTGGAACGCGAACCGGTCCTTGTCGGAGATCCACTCCTCGTTCACCTGCGGGTCGTCGCCGGCCAGCCGGCGCATCACCTTGCCGCGCCGGTAGTCGACCCGGATCGCCGCACCGGACGAGTCGTGCTCGGCCACCGACGGCACCGACACCAGGTCGAACGGCCGCGCCCGGAACCGGTACGCCGCACTGGTCAGCGCGCCGACCGGGCAGATCTGGATCGTGTTGCCGGAGAAGTAGCTCTCGAAGGGCTCCTTCTCGTAGATGCCGACCTGCTGCAGCGCACCGCGCTCGATCAGCGCGATGAACGGGTCACCGGCGATCTGCTCGGAGAACCGCGTGCAGCGCGCGCAGAGGATGCAGCGCTCACGGTCCAGCAGCACCTCGGCCGAGATGTTGATCGGCTTCGGGTAGGTCCGCTTCACCCCGTGCGACGCGTGGAACCGGGACTCGCCGGCCCCGTTGCTCATTGCCTGGTTCTGCAGCGGGCACTCGCCGCCCTTGTCGCAGACCGGGCAGTCGAGCGGGTGGTTGATCAGCAGGAACTCCATGTTCCCGTGCTGCGCCTTGTCGGCCACCGGCGAGGTCACCTGGGTGCGGATCACCATGCCGTCGGCCACCGTCAGCGTGCAGGACGCCTGCGGCTTCGGCATCCCGCGGCCGTTGCCCGCGTCCACCACCTCGACCAGACACTGCCGGCAGGCGCCGACCGGGTCGAGCAGCGGGTGGTCGCAGAATCGCGGGATCTGGATGCCGATCTGCTCGGCGGCCCGGATCGCCAGGCTGTTCTTCGGAACCTTGACCTCGATGTCGTCGATGGTGACGGTGACCAGGTCGGTCCGCTCCACCTCCGACCCGGCGGGCGGGTTCGCTTGGATCGTCATGCGTTCGCTCCAGCAGTCGCGAAGACGGTGCTTGCCATCGGGTCGAACGGGCAGCCGCCCTGCTCGAAGTGCGCCAGGTACTCGTCCTTGAAGTGCGCGATCGAGCTGGTGATCGGCGCGGTCGCACCGTCACCGAGGGCGCAGAACGAGCGGCCGAGGATGTTCTCGGACAGGTCGAGCAGGACGTCCAGGTCCTCCTCGGAGCCCTGCCCCTTCTCCAGCCGCTCCAGGATCTGCACCAGCCACCAGGTGCCCTCGCGGCACGGCGTGCACTTGCCGCAGGACTCGTGCTTGTAGAACTCGGTCCAGCGCAGTACGGCGCGCACGACGCAGACCGTGTCGTCGAAGATCTGCAGCGCCTTGGTCCCGAGCATCGAGCCCACCGAGCCGACGCCCTCGTAGTCCAGCGGTACGTCGAGGTGCTCGGACGTCAGCAACGGCGTCGAGGAACCACCCGGCGTCCAGAACTTCAGCTGGTGGCCCTCCCGGACCCCGCCGGCCAGGTCCAGCAGCTCGCGCAGCGTGATGCCGAGCGGCGCCTCGTACTGGCCCGGGCGGGTGACGTGCCCGGACAGCGAGTACAGCGTCGTGCCCTTGGACTTCTCGGTGCCCATCGAGGAGAACCAGTCCGCGCCGTTCTTGACGATGACGGGAACCGAAGCGATCGACTCGACGTTGTTGATGACAGTGGGGCACCCGTACAGACCGGCCACCGCCGGGAAGGGAGGACGCAGCCGAGGTTGACCGCGACGTCCTTCCAGCGAGTCCAGCAGCGCCGTCTCCTCACCGCAGATGTAGGCGCCGGCGCCGGCGTGCACGATCACGTCGAGGTCGTAGCCGCTGCCGAGGATGTTCTGGCCGATGTAGCCGGCGTCCTTGGCCTCCTGGACCGCCTGCTGCAGCCGGCGGATCACGTGCAGCACCTCACCGCGGACGTAGATGAACGCCGCGGACGCGCGGATCGCGTAGGACGCGATGATGACGCCCTCGACCAGCGTGTGCGGCGAGGCCATCATCAGCGGGATGTCCTTGCAGGTGCCCGGCTCGGACTCGTCGGCGTTCACCACCAAGTACTTCGGCTTCGGGTTGTCCTGCGGGATGAACGACCACTTCATCCCGGTCGGGAAGCCCGCGCCGCCGCGGCCGCGCAGACCGGAGTCCTTGACCGTGGCAACCACGTCGTCCGGCTGCATGGTGAGCGCCTTGCGCAGCGCGTCGTACCCGCCGGAGCGCTGGTACGAGCCCAGCTGCCAGGACCTGATCTGGTCCCAGTTGTCCGACAGGACGGGGGTCAGCACCGAGTTCGCCATGGTCAGTCCTCCTTCCGGGTGTCGTCGCTGTGCACGGCCTGCGACTCCCGGCCGGGCTGGTCCTCCGGGCGCGGCCCGGGGACGTCGTCGAGCGGGGTCGGCGAACCGCCGGCACCGGCCGGCGCGGTCCAGTTCCGCTCGCGGGCCAGGCGCAGGCCGGCCAGCGTGGACTTGCCACCGGTCGGGCCCTCGTCGGCGCGGCCGTCGGGGAAGCCGGCCAGCACGCGCTCGGCCTCCCGCCAGGTGCAGATCGTCGCACCGCGCGGCGACTTCACCTCGGTGCCCGCGCGCAGGTCGTCGACCAGCTGGGTGGCCGACTCCGGCGTCATGTCGTCGAAGAACTCCCAGTTCACCATCATCACCGGCGCGTAGTCGCAGGCGGCGTTGCACTCGAGGTGCTCGAGGGTGATCTTGCCGTCCTCGGTGGTCTCGTCGTTGCCGACGTCCAGGTGCTGCTTGAGCCGGTCGAAGATCAGGTCGCCGCCCATCACCGCGCAGAGCGTGTTGGTGCAGACGCCGACGTGGTAGTCGCCGACCGGACGGCGCTTGTACATCGTGTAGAAGGTGGCCACCGCCGACACCTCGGCGCCGGTCAGCCCGAGCATGTCGGCGCAGGCCTCGATGCCCTCCGGGGTGATTCGGCCCTCGACCGACTGCACCAGGTGCAGCATCGGCAGCAGTGCGGACCGGGCGACCGGGTACCGCGCCGCGATCTCGCGCATCTCGGCGAGCGTGGCGTCGGTGATCTTCGAGTCGCCGGTGCTGTACGGCACCGTCTGGTCGGTAGCAGTTGTGTGGTTCTCGGCCATTTAGCGGTCCACTCCACCCATCACCGGGTCAAGGCTGGCGACGGCGACGATCACGTCGGCGACCTGGCCGCCCTCGCACATGATCGGCATCGCCTGCAGGTTTGCGAAGGACGGGTCACGGAAGTGCACCCGGTACGGCTTGGTGCCGCCGTCGGAGACCACGTGCGCACCGAGCTCGCCGCGCGGCGACTCGATTCCCACGTAGGCCTGACCGGCCGGCACCCGGAAGCCCTCGGTGACCAGCTTGAAGTGGTGGATCAGCGCTTCCATCGACTCGCCCATGATGTGCTTGATGTGGTCGAGCGAGTTGCCCATCCCGTCGGCGCCGACGGCCAGCTGGCTCGGCCAGCCGATCTTCTTGTCGGCCACCATCACCGGCTGGCCTTCCATCTTCTCCAGCCGGTCGGCGCACTGCTCGACGATCTTCAGCGACTCGTGCATCTCCTGCAGCCGGACGCGGAACCGCCCGTACGCGTCGGAGGAGTCCCAGGTCGGTACGTCGAAGTCGTACGTCTCGTAGCCGCAGTACGGCTGGGTCTTGCGCAGGTCCAGCGCGTAGCCGGTCGAACGCACCACCGGGCCGGAGATACCCAGCGCCATACAGCCGGCCAGGTCCAGGTACCCGACGTCCTGCAGCCGCGCCTTGAAGATCGGGTTGGCGTTGCAGAGCTCGGCGTACTCCTTGAGGTGCTTGTTCATCCACGTGATGTACTCGCGGATCTTGTCCAGCGCACCCGGCGGGAGGTCCTGTGCGACACCGCCCGGACGGATGAACGCGTGGTTCATCCGCAGACCGGTGATCAGCTCGAACAGGTCCAACGTCTTCTCCCGCTCGCGGAAGCCGATCGTCATCACGGTCAGCGCGCCGATCTCCATACCGCCGGTGGCGATACAGACCAGGTGACTGCTGATCCGGTTGAGCTCCATCAGCAGCACGCGCATCACGTTGGCCTTCTCCGGGATCTGGTCCTCGATCCCGAGCAGCCGCTCGACCGACAGGCAGTACGCCGCCTCGTTGTAGAACGGCGACAGGTAGTCCATCCGGGTGCAGAACGTGACGCCCTGCGTCCAGGAGCGGAACTCCATGTTCTTCTCGATGCCGGTGTGCAGGTAGCCGATGCCGCAGCGGGCCTCGGTCACCGTTTCACCGTCGAGCTCGAGGATCAGCCGGAGCACGCCGTGCGTGGACGGGTGCTGCGGGCCCATGTTGACGACGACGCGCTCTTCCGGCTCCTCGCCGAGGCCGGAGACCACCGAGTCCCAGTCCTGGCCGGTCACGGTGAAGACCTTGCCCTCGGTGGTGTCCCGAGTGGTCGCGTACGGGTCTGTAGTGGTCATCAGTTGTACGACCTCCGCGTGTCGGGCGGTGGGATGACAGCGCCCTTGTACTCGACGTCGATACCGCCGAGCGGGTAGTCCTTGCGCTGCGGGTGGCCCGGCCAGTCGTCGGGCATCTGGATCCGGGTCAGCGCCGGGTGCCCGTCGAAGACGATCCCGAAGAAGTCCCAGGTCTCCTTCTCGTGCCAGTCACTGGCCGGGTACACCGAGACGATCGACGGGATGTGCGGGTCGGCGTCGGGCGCCGACACCTCCAGCCGGACCCGCCGGTTGTGGGTGATCGAGAGGAAGTGGTACACCGCGTGCAACTCGCGGCCGGTCTCGTTCGGGTAGTGCACGCCGCTGACGCCGGAGCAGAACTCGAACCGCAGGTCCTCGTCGTCGCGCAGGTGCTTGCACACCTCGACCAGGTTCTCCCGCTTGATGTGCAGGGTCAGCTCACCGCGGTCGACGACGACCTTCTCGATCGAGCCGTCGGCGGTCAGGCCCTCCAGCTTGTCCACCGCGGCGTCGAACCAGGAGCCGTACGGCCGCGGGGTCGCGCCGGGCAGCGCGATCTGCCGCTTCAGGCCGCCGAACCCGGAGGTGTCACCGGTGCCGCGGACACCGAACATGCCCTCGCGCTGGTCGATGACCTCGGCGCCCGGCGTCTGCGCGTCGCTCGCCGCGGACGTCGCCGGAAGGTTCTCGGGCTGGGAATCGCTCACCGCAAGAGCCCCTTCATCTCGATCGTCGGGGCGGCGGTCAGGGCCGCGGCCTCCTGCTCGGCCTGCAGCGCCTTCTTGTGCGCGCCGAGCTTCATGTTCTGGATCTGGTCGTGGATCTTCAGGAACGCGTCCAGCAGCATCTCCGGCCGCGGCGGGCAGCCGGGCAGGTACATGTCCACCGGGACGACGTGGTCCACGCCCTGGACGATCGCGTAGTTGTTGAACATGCCGCCCGACGACGCGCACACGCCCATCGCGAGTACCCACTTCGGGCCGGGCATCTGGTCGTAGATCTGGCGCAGTACCGGAGCCATCTTCTGGCTCACCCGGCCGGCCACGATCATCAGATCGGCCTGCCGCGGCGAGGCCCGGAAGACCTCCATGCCGAACCGGGCGGCGTCGTACCGCGGCGCGCCCGTGGTCATCATCTCGATGGCGCAGCAGGCCAGCCCGAAGGTTGCCGGCCACAACGAGGCCTTGCGCATGTAGCCGAGCACACCTTCGACGGTGCTCAGCAGGACGCCGGCCGGAAGCTGTTCCTCAAGACCCATGTCAGTCCCACTCCAGTCCGCCGCGGCGCCACACGTAGGCGTACGCGACGAAGACGGTGACGATGAAGATGACCATCTCGATCAGCCCGAACAGCGCCATCTGGTCGAAGGCGACGGCCCAGGGGTAGAGGAAGATGATCTCGATGTCGAACACGATGAACAGCATCGCGGTGATGTAGTACTTCACCGGGAAGCGGCCACCGCCGACCGGCTGCGGGGTCGGCTCGATCCCGCACTCGTACGAATCCAGCCGGGCCCGGTTGTACCGCTTCGGCCCGACCAGCGCACTGACGGCGATACTGCCCGCGACGAAGAGCGCCGCGAGCACACCTAGAGCGAGAATCGGTGTGTAGGGGTGCATCGCTGCGTGCTCCCTCCTTCAGCCGGTTGGTTCTGTCTATCGGTCAGCCCTGGTACCAGGACTGTGTTATCAGTAGCGCTGTGGCTCGGCTCACTCGCCCCGGCGGTCAGGCCGCGGGAGCGACCTTCGTGAGCCCGTTGATGATCTTGTCCATCACGTCCCCGTCGCGCGGGTCGGTGAGGTTGGCCAGCAACTTCAGGGTGAACTTCATCAGGGTGGTGCGCGGCAGACCGTACTTGGTGCACAGCCGCATCACCTCCGGATTTCCGATCAGCTTCACGAAGATCCGGCCGAGCGTGTAGTAGCCGCCGTACTCCTGCTTGAGCGCCTTCGGGTACGCCGAGAGCGCGCGCTCGCGCTGGTTCGGCTGCCGGCGCAGCGCCTGCGCGGCGACCTCGGCGGCGAACGACCCGGACTCCATCGCGTACGGGATGCCTTCGCCGTTGAACGGGTTGACCATGCCGCCGGCGTCGCCGAGCAGCATCAGCCCGCGGGTGTAGTGCGGCTGCCGGTTGAAGCCCATCGGCAGCGCGGCCCCGCGGATCGGGACGGTCTGGAACTCGTCGCGGAACTGCCACTCCGCCGGCGTCACCTTCAGCCACTGCTTCAGCAGGTCCGCGTAGTCGACCTTGCCGAACGCCTCGGAGGTGTTCAGGATGCCGAGCCCGACGTTGACCGTGCCGTCGCCCATCCCGAAGATCCAGCCGTACCCGGGCAGCAGCACCCGGCCGCCGGGCTGCTTCGGGTCGTCGGCCCACAGCTCCAGCCAGGACTCGAGGTAGTCGTCGTTCGTCCGCGGGCTGGTGAAGTACGTCCGGACGGCGACGCCCATCGGACGGTCGTCGCGCTTGTGCAGCCCCATCGCGATGCTCAACCGCGACGAGTTGCCGTCCGCGGCCATCACCAGCGGCGCCCGGAACTCGACGTCGGCGCCGGCCCGGCGGCCGTTGTCGTCGACCGGCTTCGCGGTCACCCCGACGATGTGGCCGCGGTCGTCCAGGATCGGCCCGCTGACGTTGGTCCGCTCCCGCAGCCGCGCCCCGGCCTTCTCGGCCTGCCGGGCGAGCATCTCGTCGAAGTCCATCCGGTTGCGGGTCAGGCCGTAGTTCGGGTGGCTGGCCAGATCCGGCCAGTCCAGCTGCAGCACGTGCCCGGCGCCCTGGATCCGCAGCCCGTAGTTGCGGATCCAGCCGGCCTCTTCGGAGATGTCGATGCCCATGTTGATGAGCTGCTTGGTGCCGCGCGGGGTGAGGCCGTCACCACAGACCTTCTCCCGCGGTAACGCGGTCTTCTCCAGCAGCAGAACGTCCAGTCCGGCGTTCGCCAGGTGGTACGCCGCCGCCGAACCGGCGGGTCCGGCACCGACGACGATCACATCGGCGGTCTCCGCCTGCTGCCCGCTCGGCACGCTCTGGCTCATCTCTTCCCGGCCTGGATGTTGGGGGCGTTGTGCGCTCGTGAAGGCATTCACGAACGCTCTTCACTCGACAGTCTAGGACTGCCTGACGTGGACACGAAACTCGCCCCAACCGCCTTGCGGACAAGCGAATTTCGCATAACTTCCGTTGCGTAATTAACTGGGCCTCACCCGGTCCGGATCGAGGCGGGAGTCAGGTGCGGGTCAGGCGGGCTTCACCCCGCGGTGGATGGCGACCAGGCCGCCGGTCAGGTTGCGCCACTGCACGCGGCTCCAGCCGGCGTCCTCGATCGCGCGGGCCAGCGGCTCCTGCGGCAGCCACGCGCGGGTCGACTCGGCCAGGTACTCGTACGCCTCGGGGTTGGTCGAGACCACCTTCGCCACCGCCGGTACGGCGCGCATCATGTACTCGAGGTACACGACCCGGAACGGCTTCCAGGTCGGGTGCGACTGCTCCAGTACGACGAGCCGTCCGCCCGGCCGAGTGACCCGGAGCATCTCCTGCAGGGCGACCGTGACGTCGTTGACGTTGCGCAGAGCCCACGAGATCGTCACCACGTCGAACGTGTCGTCGGCGAACGGCAGCCGGAGCGCGTCCCCCGCGACCAGGTCGAGCTCGGGATGCCGGCGCTTGCCGACGCGGAGCATCCCGACGGAGAAGTCGCAGGACACCACGTCCGCGCCCGCCTCGCGCAGCTTGATGCTCGACGCACCGGTCCCGGCCGCCAGGTCGAGGATCCGCAGCCCCTGCCGCGGCGCGATCTCGGCCAGCGTGGCGGGCCGCCAGTACAGCTTCTCCAGCCCCATGGTCGCGACCGCGTTGGTCCGGTCGTACCCCTCCGCCACGTTGTCGAACATGGCCGCCACGGCCTGCGGGTCCTTGGTCAGATCTGCGCGGGTCACCTGTCTAGTGTCCTGCACCGTCCTCCGTGCGGCGGCTCCGGTGTCCAGGTGGGTGCATCGCAAGGCGGAGGGCAGGGCTCGATGCGGGGTTCATCGTGCCCTGCCCTCCAACGCAGCGAGGTACCCGCATGGGCGCCGGAGACGGTGTGCGGAGGGCGGTGCAGGACGCGAGGTTCATCACGCGAGGCCGGGCCGGACGGACAGGAGGCATACGCTGTGATCTCGTGAGTGCATCTCCAGGGAGCCGTGCGGCCCTCGCGACCCGAGGCCCCGCACCGCAGTTGGTGGTTCGCAGTCAGCCGGTGGACGGGGTGTCGGCACACCTGCTCGACCACCTGCCGGCCGAGGGCGGACTCGCGTGGGTACGGCGGGGCGACGGCCACGTCGGCTGGGGCGCCGCCGCCCGGCTGGACGTTGCCGGAAGCAACCGCTTCGACGAGGCCGTCGACTGGTGGCGGGAGCTGACCGGGGCCGCGGTGATCCGCGACGAGGTCGGCGTACCGGGCTCGGGGCTGATCTGCTTCGGCTCGTTCGGGTTCACCGACGACGACCCCGGCGAACTGGTGGTACCCGAGGTGATCGTCGGCCGTCGCGGTGACACCACCTGGGTGACAACGGTCTCACCCGCCGCGTCGTTGGCCGCCCCGCCGGAGCTGGTCACCTACGAGCCGTCCCCGGTGTACGACGTGGCGTTCGCGGACGGCGCGCGGACCGGCACCGACTGGTCGGGCATCGTCGCGGACGCGGTCCGCCGGATCACGGCCGGCGAGCTGGAGAAGGTGGTGCTCGCGCGCGACCTGATTGCGATCGCCGAGCAGCCGATCGATCTACGCTGGCCGCTGCACCGGCTCACGACGTCGTACCCGAACTGCTGGACGTTCTCCGTCGACGGCCTGATCGGCGCCACGCCCGAGCTGCTGGTCCGCCGGGAGAAGGGCCTGATCACGTCCCGCGTGCTGGCCGGGACGATCCGCCGGACCGGCGACGACGCGCACGACCTGGCGCTGGCCGCGTCGCTGGCCCGGTCGTCGAAAGACCTGGAGGAGCACGAGTTCGCGGTCCGCTCGGTCGCCGAGGCGCTCGAGCCGCACTGTACGTCGATGAATGTGCCGGAGACCCCGTTCGTGTTGCATCTGCCGAACGTGATGCACCTGGCCACCGACGTCGCAGGCGTCGCGAACAACGGAGCCTCCGCGCTCGGCCTCGCCGCCGCACTGCACCCGTCGGCCGCCGTCTGCGGTACGCCGACCCCGGTCGCGCGGAACCTGATCGGCGAGATCGAGGGCATGCGGCGCGGCCGGTTCAGCGGACCGGTCGGATGGATGGACGCCGCCGGCGACGGCGAGTGGTGCATCGCGCTGCGCTGTGGCCAGGCCGACCCCGAGAACCCGCGCCGGATGCGCCTGTTCGCCGGTGCCGGCATCGTCGCCGGGTCCGACCCGGACGCCGAACTGGCCGAGACGAACGCCAAGTTGGTGCCGATGAGAGACGCGTTGGGAGACTGAGGATGAAGCTCACAAAGTTCGGCCACGCCTGTGTCCGGCTGGAGAAGGACGGGAAGATCCTGTTGATCGACCCGGGAACGTTCAGCGAGGACGCCGCCTTCGAGCGCGCCGACGCGATCCTGATCACGCACGAGCACCAGGACCATGTGGACGTCGCGCGGCTGGGTGCATTGCAGGTGCCGATCTTCACCACCGCGGGCGTCGCGGGCCAGTTGAACGACGAGCGGGTGACCGTGGTGTCGGAGGGGCAGTCCTTCGACGCGGCCGGTTTCGTGGTCCGTGCCTACGGCAAGGACCACGCGGTGATCCTGCCCGAGCTCGGCGTACCGTGCGAGAACATCGGCTTCCTGGTCGACGACGCGGTCTACCACCCGGGGGACTCGTTCACCCAGCCCGACCGTGAGGTGCACACGAATCTGGTGCCGATCTCCGGCCCGTGGTTCGCGCTGCCGCGCGCGGTCGAGTACGCCCGGTCGGTCAAGGCGCAGCAGACCGTCGGCATCCACGACGCGCTGCTGAGCGAGATCGGTCTGGGCTTGATGCAGCGCTTCCTCGACGCCGACGGCCGGCCGTACCACGGGCTGGAGTCCGGTCAGTCGATCGAGATCAACTGAACTCGATGTCGACGAAGTCGGCGACCGGGCGGTAGCCGGCATCGTGGTAGATCTTGTTCGACGTCGGGTTGGCGAGGTCCGTGTAGAGGCAGGCCTGGTTGCCGGCGGCGAGGATCCGTTCGGTCACGCGGCTGGTCAGGGCCCCGGCGTACCCGTGCCGTCTGTGCTCGGGCGGCGTGTAGACCGGGCCGACGCGGCACACGCCGAACAGCTCCGGCCGGTGGCCGACCATGCTGACCGGGACGCCGTCGGCCGCCCAGATCCACAACATGCCGTCGCGGAGCCGCCGCTCGGCCCAGTCGCGACTGTCGGCGGCGATCGCGTCGAGCGCTTCGTCCGCGAACGCGTCGCTCCAGGCGGCGACGACGTCGACGTCGCCCTCGCACATCGGGCGCGCCTGCCCCCTGTCGGCCTCGAGCACGGTGAGCTCGATCAGCTTGTGCAGCCGGGTGCCCCGCGTTTCGCTTGCCGTCACACCCCGCAACTCCGCCCACCGCTGCCCGAACCGGACCGCCGCCGGCCGGTCGCCCGCGACACCACTCAGGTCCGGAAGCAGGTCGGCGTACGCCTCGGCGATCGGCTCCGCGAGGTCCTCCCGCAGCGCACCGAGGTACACCCCGCGCCCCGGCGTCCGCATCGCGACACCGACCACGTCCGGCTCGTGCACGGACACGAAGTACGACTGTTCGTCCTCCGGTTCCGCGGTCCCCTCCGCCCGGTCCCGTACGTTGCTCAGAATGATCGTGTGTAGCACCGGATCCCTTTGCAAGAAGGGGAAAACCGTCTCCGCAAAGGCTCGCGGATCACTTGTCACCCGCACGTCCATGCCCGGATCGTACGCCGCACCGCCGGTTCCGGCGCGGGGATTTAGACTGCGAACATGTCCACCACGCGGTTGTTGCTGCTCGGCGTCGTGCGGATCTTCCAGCCGGCGTACGGGTACCAGCTGCGCCGTGAGCTGCTGACCTGGAACGTGGAGCAGTGGGCGAACATCAACCCCGGATCGATCTACACCGGACTGCGGACGCTCGCCAAGCACGGGTATCTGCAGGAGCTCGAGCAGGACGGCACGCACCGGCCCGGGCGGACGTCGTACAAGCTGACCGCGGACGGCGAGACGGAGTACTTCTCGCTGCTGCGCGGCATGCTGTGGACCGTCGACCAGTTCCACCCCGACAAGATGCAGGTCAGCCTCAGCTTCCTGTGGTCGCTCGGCCGCGACGAGGTGATCGCCGCGCTGGAGGCGCGGATCTCCCAGATCGAGGCGTTCCTGAAGTCGGAGCCGTTCGCCGAGCGGCAGATCCTGGGTGATCCGGCGACCCCGAACCACGTGGTCGAGATGTTCCGCATCGTCCAGTCCCGCGACGAGGGCGAACTCCGCTGGACCCGCGAGTTCCTCGACCGCATCCGCGCCGGCGCCTACGCCTTCGCCGGCGAAACCGCCGACTGGGTCCCCTACCCCGGCATGGTCACCCACTGGGGCGAAATCCCCGACGCCCCCACCGCCGACTGACCCACCACCGACCGGCCCACCACAGACCGGCCTGGTCGGTGTGGTGACCGGCGTGCGGCGGCCGCCCGCGAGACCACGCACGCCGGCGGGATCGCCGGTACCTGTGACCGATCCGTGGGTGGGTCTGGATGACCGGGTCGGCGCCCGGACCGGACGACCGCGCGCGTTCCCGCACGGTGGGTTCACCCATCGTGTTGTGGGTTCCTGACCCCTGTGAAGGGTACGGAACCCACAACACCGTGGGTGAACC
>NZ_JBEZFT010000050.1:0-51304 GCF_040649595.1 Kribbella sp. NPDC048915
CCCCACGCGGTGGGTTCACCCATCGTGTTGTGGGTTCCTGACCCGTCTGAACGGTGGGGAACCCACAACAGCGTGGGTGAACCCACCGTCGCGCGGACGTCCCGGCCCGCCTACGACCACGCCCCACCACGCCGACCACCACGCCGTACGACCAGCGCGTGCTGCAACGTTGCCGGCTCGCGGGCCGAGCTGACCTGAACCGTCGGCGTGGCGTACGCCCGGATATCCCTTCGTGTTGGGGTTACCCCACCGTGGCCGGCACGATCCACCGGGCCGTGGGGCCCAGGAGACCCCGTGCAACATGCGCACCGCCCCAGTTCGCCGGGGTCACCTCAAGCCCGCACTCCCCCGCGCTGCCCGCACTCCCCGCATTGCTGACCGCCGAACCGCTCCTAGATGATTGATGCGCGGCCCGAAGGTGTGCACGCTCGACAGTTAGTGTGGCGCGGGCGGGTGTGTTCGGCGCCTGAATCACGCTCAGCTGTGACCCTTGTCACGGGAGACGTCCTGTCGACCTGACACACGCCACACGCCACCCACGCCACACGCCCGAGCGTCCTCGGCCCATCACTACGACCACCGGATCCAGACCAGGCCGTGCACCAATCATCTAGGAGAGTTTTCCGCACGACAGTGGAGGGTCTTCCCGCCATATGCGGAAAAACCCTCCACAGATCCACGGCTGCAACACCGCCACCCGACCCGCGCATCGGTCAGCGGCCCGGTCGTCCGCCAGGGGTGACGCGGCAGTGCTCGGCGCGGGCCTACTGTCGCGCGGTGGCGAGCAGGGGGAGGGAGTGCAGATGACCGGCAACCGTACTGTCGCGTCGCCTCCGCAATCGGGCTGGGAGACGGGGGCTGTCGTCTTCGCCGGTGTGGTTCTGGTGATGATCGGCGCCTTCCATGTGATTACCGGCCTGGCCGCGATCATCGACGACGGCTACTTCGGGCAGGTCGAGGATTACGCCTACGACCTCGATCTCACGGCCTGGGGATGGATCTACCTGGTTTTCGGGGTGGCGGCGGTCATCACCGGGATCGGCTTGTTCAACCGGGCCGGCTGGGCCGAGTGGATCGCGCTGTTCCTGGTTGTGCTGAGTGCGCTGAACAACTTCTTCTTCATTCCGTTCCAGCCGTTCTGGGCGATCGTGCTGATCGCGCTCGACGTCTGGGTGATCTGGGCGCTGACCCGCTCCCGTACGGCGTAGCCGGCGGCAGTTCGGCGGTGCCGGCAGACCGGGGTGAACGATGACCGATCAGAGCGCCGCCAAGTGGTTGCTGCGGATCGAGGAGCGCGGCAATCCCGGCACCGACATCGACCAGGTGGGTGACGTGGACGGGTCCTGGGTCGAGGGAAACCTGGTCCGGCCGTTGATCCACGGTGCGACGTATTTCCGCCGGCTGTACGAGGAGTTGTGCGCACTGCGCGCCGGCGACCGGGTGTACTTCACCGACTGGCGAGGCGACGCCGACGAGCAACTGCTGCCGGACGGCCCGGCCATCGGTGCCGCGCTGATCGAGCTGGTACGGCGAGGCGTCGAGGTCCGGGCCCTGCTGTGGCGGTCGCACTCGGATCATCTGCGGTTCAGCGCGCGGGAGAACCGCAAGCTGGGGACCCGGCTCAACGCGGCCGGCGCCGAGGTACTGCTCGATCAACGCGTCCGGATGCTCGGTTCGCATCATCAGAAACTGTTCGTCATCCGGCACCATGGGCCCGAACGCGACCTCGCCTTCGTCGGCGGCATCGACCTTTGCCACCAGCGCCGCGACGATCACCAGCACCGGGGTGATCCGCAGCGGGCACCGATGGACCGGCGGTACGGCGATCGCACGCCTTGGCACGATGCGGTACTGGAGATTCACGGACCGGTCGTCGGCGATCTGCTCCGGACGTTCTGCGAACGCTGGGACGACGGGCATCCGCTCGATCGCCGGACGCCGTACCGGATGGTCGTGCAACGGCTCGCGCGGATGCCGCGGCATCCGGAGCCGCTGCCGGAATCCTTCCCGGATCCTCCACCGGCCGGACCGCACACCGTGCAGGTCCTGAGAACGTACGGCCACAAGCGACCCGGTTACCCGTTCGCGCCACTGGGTGAGCGCAGTGTCGCCAGGGCGTACGAGAAGGCGTTCCGCAACGCCCGGCGGCTGATCTACGTCGAGGACCAGTATCTGTGGTCCGAGCTGATCGCACAGGGGATCCACGACGCTCTCGCGCGGGCGCCCGACCTCCGGGTGATCGTCGTCGTGCCGCGGTACCCGGACAACGACGGCAGGTTGAGCGGACCACCGGCCCGTCTCGGCCAGTTGCACGCCGTCCGGCTGCTGCAGCGGTTCGCGCCCGGGCGGGTCGGTGTTTTCGACCTGGAGAACGGCGAAGGTACGCCGATCTACGTGCACGCGAAGATCTGCATCGTCGACGACGTGTGGTTCACGTGCGGTTCGGACAACTTCAACCGCCGGTCCTGGACCTGCGACAGCGAACTCACCTGCGCCGTCCTCGACACCGAAACGACCGGCGACGGCGAAACGCGACGGCTGGCGCGTGACCTCCGGCTGGAGGTGTGGTCGGAGCACCTCGGCCGATCGCGCGACCGTCTCGCCGGCCTCAGCCCCGCGGCGGGCTTCGACCTGTGGAAGCGGACCGCTGCGACCCTGGACGCCTGGCACGCCGGCGGTCGCCGCGGCACGCGCCCACCCGGACAGGTCCGCGCGCACCGGACCGAACCGGTGAGCAGGCTGCAGGCACTGTGGGCCGAACCGCTGTACCGCTTGATCTACGACCCGGACGGACGCCCGCATCACCTGCGCGGCTCGACGACGTTCTGATTCACAAGGACCAGGCCGTCAGTTCTCTGGTTGGGCGGGCAGCAGCCCGAGCTCCCAGGCCCGGCGGACGGCTTCGTTGCGGCGAGACGCGCCCAGCTTGCGCAGGATGCTGCGCACGTGGCTGCGCACTGTGTTCACCGACACGAACATGGTGTCCGCGATCTCCTCGGTGGTCAGCAGGTCGGCGAGGTACCCGAGGACCTCTTGTTCCTTGCCGGTCAGAGCGCTGGTGATGACCAGTTGGTCCCGGGACCTTCCGTGCCGCTCGGCAGCGCGACCCGGTTCGCGATCGGACGGCGTCCGCAGCCAGGCGTGGTGGCGGGCCGCCTCACCGGTCGGCTCGAGCAGTTGCCGCAGGACGGCCGGCGCCTCCGCGAAAGGCCGGCGCAGCTGCTCGGGAGCGGCCAGCCGGAGGGCGCGCTCCAGGTAGAGGTCGCCGCGCGCCTTGTTCCCCGCACGGACCGCCTCGGCTGCCTGGACCAACCAGCTGTTCACCTGGGTGTCGAGGGGATCATCGACAGCAGGTGGCTGACCGACCACGGGCTCGCCGGTGCGCAGGTTCGACTCCTCGTGGACCAATGCTTGGTCGAACCAACCACCGTGGCCACGGAGTTCGTCGCGCGCGGCCCGCAGTTCGTCGATCGCCGGCTGGACGTCGCCGCGCGCTCGCAGCTGCCTGGCCAGGACCAGTGCGCACGCCGCTCGCACGATCAGGCTGTCCGGCCTCGAATCGGCAGCATCCTCGACGCGGTGCAGCAGCTCTTCGGCCGCGGCCGGCTCGCCGCGATCCGTGTGCATCCAGGCCGCCGCGACGAGTGTCGACCGCGGCAGACCGGGTGGTGTCCCGGGTGCGGTCAGCGCCGTCGCCCGGGCGACGAGTTCACCGGTCCGTCGCAGCCGGCCGCGAATCGCCTCGGCCAGCGCCGCCAGGCCGAGGAACTCGGTCAGTACCTCGTCGGCACCGGTGTCCTCGGCCAGCGCGATCCCGTCCTCGAAGGCCGACGCCGCGGCCGGAAAGTCACCGCGCCGGAGCAGGATCCGGCCCTTGCAGCCGATGATCAGCAACCGCGCTTCCGGGTGGAAGGCCGGTGAGCCCGGGACGACCGTTCCGAGTCGGCCTTCCGTGGCCAGGACGCCGTCCAGGTCCGCAGCCGTCGCGGGCCTGAGCGTGGCGCAGACTGCCCGCAGCATGCCGATCACCAGCGCAGCGTCCTGCGCATCGGATCGGGCCACCGCAGCATCGGATCGGCGGAGTTCCGACGTACCCCTGGCGACGTCGAACTCGGCCAGCGCCAGGACGGCCCTGGCAATCGCCGGCTCGGGACCTTCGAACTCGTCGGGGAACCCCGCGAGCAACGCTGACGCCTGCCGTCGACGTCGCCCGATCAGCACCGCGACGGTGTCCGGATTCGCCACCAGGTACCGGGCCGCTTGCCGCCAGTCGCCGGCGGTGACCGCATGATGCATCGCCTCCAGCGGCTGACCGTTGCGAGCGAACCAGGCCGCCGCCGCGCTGTGCAGCGAGGGGACGAGCGCCGGCTCCTCATACAGCACCTCGGCCCGCAGGAACTCGCGGAACAGTGCGAGGTAGCTGTAGCCGTCGGTTGTCCCTGCCACCGGCTGAATGAACGAGTTGCCGCGCGCGAGGAACTGCAACGACCGAAGATCGCACCGGTGTGCCGTCAACACTTCGGCCAGCCCCGGCGTGACGACGTCGACCAGGCTGGTCCGGAGCAGGAACTTGCGCAGCTCGGGTGGTTGCGAGTCCAGTACCTCCGCCATCAGGTACGCCGCGACGTTGCCGGTGTCACCGCGGAACTCGCGGATCGCGCGACCCGGGTCGGACTTGCCGGCCAGGTTCATGGCCGCGAACACCAGACCGACCGGCCAGCCGCCGGTCCGGGCGTGCAGGTCGGCGAGCTGGTCCCCGGTCAGGTTCAGCCCGAATGCGCGGGTCAGCGCCGCGACCTCATCGGTGGTGAACGCCAGGTCTTCGGCCTGGATCTCGGCGATGGCGTCGGCCAGGCGGTATTGGTGCAACGGCAGCGGCGGGTCGTACCGCGTCAGCAGGATCACCCGGAACCGTCCGGCGTAGCCGCGCAGCAAGCGGTCGAGATCCCTCCCGAACTCCGCCGTGATCATCCGGTCACCGCAGTCCACGACCAGCACGAGGGTCTGCCGGTCGTCAGCGCGCAACACCTGGTGGACGGACTTCAGCAGGTCCGCGGGTTCACCATCGGTCGCCGGCGCGATCCGCCGTACCAGCGCCGGGCCCCGATAGGACTCGGCCCACGAGTCCACCAGCACCGACTTGCCGAAGCCCGCCGGTGCGCTGATCAGCGTCAACGGCCGCTGGATGCCGAGGTCCACCCGATCGACCAACCGCTGCCTCGACACCTCCCCCTGCTTCTGCACAGCGGTTCTGACCGCCCTGCTCGGACGATCGTCGAACGATGCGCCGGGCGACGTCCGACGACTGCCGCCCACCCTCACCGACCGCTCGCTCGCCATCAGCCCTCCCAAGACGCGAATGCCCAGCGCACGTGAGGGGACGTACCTACCCGACGAAACCACCAAGACGCCCGCAAAACCAGCCCCTGTGGCAGTTCACCCCACAGGGGTGACGCAGCCGGATCGGAGGTTTGCCAGCGTCGAGGCACACGGTGGCGGACACGGTGGCGGACAGGGTGGCGAACGGAGTGGTTGCGATGGTCGAGGCGGTGTACGAGGTCCGCGTGGCCGACGTGGTCCCCGAAGAAGATCTGCGCGACATGCGCGCGGTGACGATCGCCGTCGACCAGGTGAACACCGTCGTCTACAGCATTCCGAGCCAGGCGGCGCTGTACGGCCTGCTCGCGAGGCTGCGCGCATTGGGCATCGAGGTCATCGAGGTACGGCGCGTCCTGGACCCGGCGTCAGCACCGACGGAGTGGACCGATGTCGAGCAACGGAGCGGAGACGATGACACCACGTGAACACCGCGGCCCGTCGTACCAGGTCGTCCTCCAGGGCGATCTACGGCCGGCCACCCTCGCCTTCTGCGCCGGCCCCGCAGCCGAACACCGGACGGCCGGAGCCTTCCGGTTGCGGCTGCGCGACGGCCAGGACATCGCCGATCTGGTCGAGCGCCTGCAGGTCGCCGGCCTGACGATCCTGAGCATCCGGCAGCTGACACCGGCCGAAGCCGCGCTGGTCGAACCGCACCCGCAAGAGTTCGTGCCACCTGAGCTCATCCCACGGGGGTGATGCCACCGGCACCGGCCGGCGGGACGGTGATCGGACAGGACGCCGGGGGCGCACGCGCCCCGGGAGGGATGGACAGACATGGCGGATGTAGACGTTCACGGCCCCATCGACTACGTGCTCCTCGAGTTCACCGGCAACAAACTGACCGGACGAGCGGCCGAGGAGCTGGTGAATCTGATCGATCGCGGAATCATCCACGTGTACGACGTGATGCTGGTCGGCAAGGACGCCACCGGTACCCCGTACGGGATCGACCTGGCCGAGGCCACGGAGCAGGCCGGCGGGTTCGCGGAGCTGAGCGGTGCCCGGACGGGGCTGCTGGCCGACGACGACGTGGCAGCGGCGGCCGCGGCGATGGAACCGGGCACTCTGGCGGCGCTGGTCGTCTACGAGAACACGTGGGCGATCCCGTTCGTCGCGGCGGCGATGGAATCCGGCGGTCAGTTGATCGCCGGCGGCCGGATCCCGGCCCAGGACGTCATGGCAGCACTCGACGCCCTGGAAGCGGTGGAATCGCTGGAACCCATGAGTTGAGGAGCTTGAGATGCCAGGACTGCTGCGAGGAATTGTGCGGACGGCCGCCGTCGCAGGCACCGCGACCGCGGTCCACGGCCGCGTGCAGCGCCGTCAGGACGCGAAGTACGCCCGCCGCGACGCCGACACGGCGGCCGCGCGGGACACGGAATACGCCCAGCAAACAGCACCGCAAACAGCACCGCAGTACGCGCAACAAGCCCCACCGCAGGCGCCGCCGGCTCCGGCCCAGCCGGCCACCGAGGATCGGCTGGCGCAGCTGAAGAGTCTCGGCGAGCTGAAGCAGTCGGGGGTGCTGACCGACGCCGAGTTCGAGGCACAGAAGGCGAAGATCCTGGCCGGCTGACGCTCGGTCGGCGCACGCTCATGAGCGACAACTCCAGCGGTGTCCCGGCCGGGACGAAAGCCAATGCGCGGCTGAGCATCCTGCTCGCGATGGCGATGTTCGTCCTGGTCGTGGACACGTCGCTGATGAACGTCTCGATCGCCTCGGTGGTCGACGACCTGGACACCACGGTCAGCGGCGTGCAGTCGGCGATCGCCCTGGAGGCGCTGGTGTCGGCGGCGTTCATTCTGATCGGGAGCAAGGTCGGTGACCTGATCGGCCGCAAGCGGGCGTACGTGCTCGGGCTGTGCGGGTACGCGATCGGCGCCTCGGCGATGGCGGTGGCGCAGAGCCTGACCGCGATCATCGTGTTCTGGGCGCTGGTCGGCGGGCTCGGAGCGTCGCTGTTGCTGCCCGCCATGCAGGCATTGATTCACGGCAACTTCGAGGGGCCCGCGCAGACCAAGGCGTACGCGCTGGTCGGCGCCGCCGCCGGGCTGGCGGCCGCGGTCGGACCGCTGCTCGGCGGCTTCATCACCACGTACCTGTCGTGGCGGGTGGCGTTCCTGTTCGAGGTCGCGGTGATCGTGGTGGTGCTGATCGGTCAGGGGCTGGTCAAGGACGCGCCGTACACCGGCTCGCGGCAGGTCGACGTCGTCGGAGCCGCCCTGTCCGTGGTGGGCATGGGCGGCATCGTCGCGAGCATCCTGGTCTGGCAGGAAGGCGGCGAGTACGTCGGCCTGATCCTGGTCGTCGGCCTGATCGGGCTCGGCGGGCTGGTGTACTGGCTCCGGCGCCGCAAGCATCGCGGTGAGCCCACGCTGATCGACCCGGCGCTCTTCGCGTCGGACGGCTTCCGGCTGGGGATCTCCCAGCAGATGCTGCAGCAGATCGCGCTGGGCGGCACGATGATCGTGCTGCCGATCTACCTGCAGATGGTGCTCGAGTACAACGCGATGCAGGCCGGTCTGTCGCTGGCACCGTTGTCGCTGAGCATGTTCGGGATGGCGATCCTCGCCGAGAAGAAGGCCGGCGCACGGCGGCCGAGCGGCATCGTCCGCTGGGGGTTCGCGATCCTCACCACCGGCCTCGTGGTGCTGATCCCGATCGTGCCGCGCGCCGACTCCGGCTGGCTGCTCGCCGCACCGTTGGTGGTCGTCGGTACCGGTCTCGGCCTGCTCGTGTCCCAGCTGAACAACTACACGCTCGCGCCGATCTCGGAGGAGCGGGTCAGCGAGGCTGCCGGCGTCAACTCGGCGGCCGGATCGTTCGGGCTGTCGTTCGGGCTGGCGTTCGCCGGAGCGATCATGCTCGCGACGCTGTCCTTGAGCTTCACCAACCTGGCCGACTCCAGCACCGTGCTGTCACCGGCACAGCAGCAGCAAGTCGCCGACACCCTCGAACACGATGCCCAGGTGATGTCCAACACCGACCTCGAACTGCTGCTGGCCAAGCAGACGCCCGAGGTCCGCGCGGAGATTCTCGACATCAACACCACGGCGCGGCCGCTGGCCCTGCAGGTTGCCCTGGGCATTCCGATCCTGGCCGGGCTCGCCGGGCTGCTGAACTCCTTCCGGATGGCCCGGGTCCCGGATCCGCCGGCCAAGGATGTCGGTCTGACGGCCTGACGCCGGAGGTGTTCACTTGCGGCTGTCGAGGTTCTGGTTGGCCACCCCGAGCACAACCCGCGCGACCAGGCCGACCAGGATGACGTCGGCCACCATCTGGATCGTCGTGACGGTCCGCGCCGCGCCCGACACCGGGGCG
This sequence comes from Kribbella sp. NPDC048915, assembly GCF_040649595.1. Lineage (NCBI taxonomy): Bacteria > Bacillati > Actinomycetota > Actinomycetes > Propionibacteriales > Kribbellaceae > Kribbella > Kribbella sp. NPDC048915. Next base: position 8,702 of record NZ_JBEZFT010000050.1, read on the forward strand.
ATGTCACCGAATCCGACGGTCGCGAACACGGTCACCGTGAAATACGCTGCGTCGAGCCGGTTCAGCGGCTCGGAGAACGTCGACGGCTCGGTGTCGGCCATCAGGTAATAGGTGGTGGCGAACACCACGAGGAACAGCGGGAGCGACGTCGCCATCGCGCCGACCGCCCGGATCCGGGGGTACGACGCGCGGGAGATGGCGGCGATCTGCCATCCGAGCACCAGACCGACGACGAACAGCCCGAGGACCAGGCCGGCCACCGGTTCGGAACCGTCGAGACGCATCGGCAGCACGAAGTACCCGGCGACGATGACCGCGGACACCAGCAACGAGCGCAGCAGCGCCACCGTCACCAGCCGGCGACGGGTCCGCCGCGGGAGTTGCCGGTAGTCGACCGCCGCGTCCTTCACGCCTCAAGTCAAGCCGTCGGGCGGCGTGGAGGGTTCATCCGGCCGGGGTGATGCTGCTGCGCCGACCGCGGTGTTCGGTGGACCTACGGGATCAGCGCCGGATCACGCGCCCCGACGCCACCAAGGGGGTAACGCAGCATGAGTGTATCGACGCCGATGGTGCCGGCGCGGGCCGTCGTCAGCAGGACAGGTTCGACCCGATCCGCCGAGGGACCCGCCGTCCGGCGTCTGCCCCCGTCCGATCACGCCCGGATCGGACTCGCCGCGCGGAACGCGTTGCCGCCGCGCGAACAGGGTCAGCTGGTTCTGCCGGCGGAGCGCCGCGATCCCGTCGTGCTGCTCGAGGAACAGGCCAGGTCGCGGCTCCCGGAGCTCGTACCGGTCCGGCACGGTCGAATGACGATGTCACCGTACGCCTTCTTCTGCGGTAACGCCGTCGGCATGGCGACCGATCTCGCGGTGGCTCCGGTGTCCGGTCTCGGCGTCCAACTGTGCGGCGACGCCCACCTGTCGAACTTCGGCGTCTTCGCCGCACCGGAGCGCCGGCTGCTGTTCGACATCAACGACTTCGACGAGACGGTTTCCGGTCCGTGGGAGTGGGACATCAAACGCCTCGCCGCCAGCCTGGCGATCGCCGGCCGCTGCAACGGGTTCTCCCGCAAGGAGCGCCGCAAGTGCGTGCTGGGTACGGCGTACCGGTACCGCGATGCCATCGCCGAATTCGGGACGCTGCGCGCGCTCGACATCTGGTACGCCCGGGCGGACGTCGACGAGGTCTACCAGATGTTGCCAAAAGCAACCTCCAGCCGGCGCAAGAACGTCGACCAGAGCCTGCTGAAGGCCCGTGGCAGCGGAAACCTGAAACCACTGGCCAAACTCACCGAGCTGACCGACGACGGCGTCCGGATCAAGGCCGACCCGCCGTTGCTCGTGCCGGTCGCCGAACTGCTGCCCGAGGCCGAGCGCGAAGAGCTCGGCACCGGGATCAAGGAGCTGCTGACCCTGTACCGACGGTCACTGCCGATCGACCGGAGGGTGCTGTTCGACCAGTTCGAATTCGCCGACCTGGCCCGCAAGGCCGTCGGCGTGAGCGGTGTCGGGACGCGCTGCTGGATCGTGCTGCTCCGCGGGCGGGACGACGGTGATCCGCTGTTCCTCCAGGTCAAGGAGGCCGCACCGTCCGTGCTGAAGGGCAAGGTGCCGACCGCGCTCCGGCAACGACCCGCGCACCGCAACGACGGCGAACGGGTGGTGGTCGGGCAGCGGCTGATGCAGGCGGCCGACGACATCTTCCTCGGCTGGCGGCGGACCGACGGCATCGACGGCCAGGCCCGCGACTACTACGTCCGGCAGTTGCGCGACATGAAGGGCGCGGCCGTGGTCCAGAAGCTGGATCCGGCCGGAATGACGATGTTCGGCCAGCTGTGCGGCTGGACGCTGGCGCGAGCCCATGCGCGGTCGGGTGACCGGATCGCGCTGGCGACGTACCTGAACAGCGACGACGCCTTCCCGGAGGCGATGGCCGAGTACGCCGAGGCGTACGCCGACCAGAACGAACGGGATTACCACGTCTTCCTGAACGCAGTCGAGACGGGGCGCCTCGCGGCCGACACCTGATCCCGTATCTCAGCCCGCCGTGGACTTGTGCGGGACGTCTACCCGGTGGCCGCAGTGGCGGAGGATGTTCTTCAGGGCGAGGTGGAGTGCGTCCGCGCCGACCACGCGCTCGGCCGGGAACGGTACGTCGACCGGTACGGCGACGAACGCGCGGTCCTGCCAACCGCCTAACCCGCCGTGGCATCCGACCAGGCCCTCGAACGCTGCCACCTCCTCGGTGCCGGACTCGACCAGACTGTTGACGTAGATGTCCGGCGCCTCGGGTCGCAGCGCCGCTCGGAGGACGAACGCGGGCGCGTACGGCCCGAACGGAGCCAGCGGGTCGACGCCCTCGACCTGTCCGTCGGCGAGCCGGTGCCGGCCCTTGGCGCCCAGCGCGATCGGACCCTCGACCTCGTCCAGGACGACGACGAAACCGACGCCCGGGTGCGCGGCCAGTCCCGCCACCAAGGCCGGGTACCGCCGATCGAGCTGCCGCGCCGTGAGTCGCTCCTTGACGCCGCGGACGTAGACGAGCCCAAGATTGCCGGACCCGAAAACGTGAAACTCCTCGTCCCCTTCGGCCTTCCCCGATCTGCGCCGCTGGGTTGTCTCGTGGGTCGTCGCCTCAGCTGTGCCCGTCCCGCCCGTGATGAGCTCGGGGTGGTCGGCGTGGTCGGCGTGGTCGGCGTGGCCGGGGTGGGCCTCGACGAGGTCCGCTTCGTCGTGGCCGCGGCGCTCGATCGCCTGGGCGGCGTTGCGCATGGTCCGCCCCTGAACACCGCCGCCGGACGCCAGTTGGTCCACCAGGATCCGCGTGCGGCCCCATCCTTCGACCGGCGTGGACGACACGGCGACATCCGCCGCGGCCAGGCGCGATACGACGACCGCGAGCTCCTCGCCGTACCGATCCGCGAACGGTGTCCCCTGCGCCTGTCCGTGGTCCGACAGCAGCACGAAGCGGTACCGGCGCGGCGCGACCGACGCGATCAGCTCGAGCTGGTGGAGCACGCGATCGACCGACTCCAGTGCCTCGAGGCTCTCCGGACGCAGTACGCCGGCGTGGTGCGCGACCTCGTCGTAGTCCACGTAGTCGACGTAGATCGACCTCGTCCCGCGCAGCATGTGGTGGGCGACGAGTGCAGTGTTGACGTCCCGCAGTACCCCATTGGTAACGGCCCGCAAAGCCGCCGTCGACCAGGAGCGGTGACACCGCGGCTGCACGTCCCGCCGAACACCACGCCGAGCCTGGAAGCGATCACGCAGCAGCTCCGAGACCGAGCGGGACAGACCACGGGTCAATCCCGCCGGACTGGCCACGAACTGAGCGACAGCCCGCCTGGTGATCTCTCCGCCGTCGGCCCGCGCGCTCATCGTCAGCGCCGCTTCCGGTGCGTCGCCGGTGAACAGGTTGCTGATGCTCACACCTCCGTCGACGAGCAGCCCGTGACCGGTGGTCAGGTCGGCTTCGATCACGGCGGCGTCCGACGGCCGGTTCGCCACCAGAATGCGGTCGCCGGCGCGGTCGTACCAACGGAACGCGGGGATCCCGTCGATCACCCCGTGCAGGATGCCCATCTGGCTCGCGGGCGTCGTCGCCGGCAACTTCGGCGTCCACTCGTGCAGGCGGTGGCTGCCGGAACGCAGCCAGCGCGACAACGTCGGTACCGTCCCGGCCGTCACCGCCATCTGCAGGACCGGGAACGGTACGCCGTCCAACTGAACGAACACCACGCCGTCCACGTCCGCGTCATCCACCTCAGCCGTACGGCGCCGTCCCGCGGCCACAAGTCGCTCCACGAACCCCTCGTCGGTACCGGCGGTGCTCAGCCAGCCGACGACGGTACCGACCACGCCGACGATCCACGCGACAACGAGCGCGGACCAGAAGTTGTCGACCCGCACATCCGGCAGCACCCACGCGGTGACGAGAACGATCGACGCCTGGCCGACCACCGCCAGCAAAAGGACACCCACCCAGCCGAACCGCGCAGCCCCCGCCACCAGCAACGGTTGAAGGGTGAGGCCAACGATCCCGAGCACGACCGCGAACCCGAGCGGCCCGAACGGGAGGTTCGCATGGAAGCCGGACAGGAGCGCGTCAGCCAGCAGTATCGCCAGCGTGGTCGCCACCAGCCAAAGCGCCGCCGACGCCAGCCACGAATACCACCGCCGATGCCGCACCCCCCGGCCAAGCCGCCCCGCCAACTCCGCCCGCCGCCCGCCGGCCACCGGTGTTCTCTCGGACATACCCCCACCCCACTACCCACCCAGCCGGCCGTCGTCATCCCTACCGCATGACCACCCCACCTCCCGAGCAAACCCGCCGTACGCCGGGGACGTCGTACGCCAGGGACGTCGTACGGCGCGGTCTGTGGCGGGGACGTCGTACGGCGTGGTCTGTGGCGGCGTCGTGCGGCGTGGTCTGTGGCGGCGTCGTGCGGCGTGGTCTGTGGCGGCGTCGTGCGGCGTGGTCTGTGCCGGCGCCGTGCGGAAAGGGGGCACTTTGTGCATGAGATCCGTACGAAATCGGCCTCCGCGTACGGATCTGGTGCACAAAGTGGGGTGTTTCACCCGACGCAGTGGTTGCGACCACCGTTCGCATGCGCCGGTCCGTACGACAGCACCAAGCGCCTTGCTGTACGACGGCGCCGGCATCACGACGTACCAAAGAGCCTCCGCGGTCCACCGCGTGCTCGCCGGCCTCGCCGCGGTCGCGCTGCGCGCCCTCCGGCAACGGTGGCCTCGAACAAACGACCGCGCCTATGAACAGGAAACGGTGGCTGTGAACAGGCAATAGCATGTTCAAGCCCACCACGGCGTGGATCCGTCGACGCCGACGACCTGCTTGTGTACTGCGCGCCCCGCCGTACAGCACGAGCGCCTCCCGCACTCCGTCGTACGGCGTGGTACCTGGCGGTGTCGTACGGATTTAGGCGACTTTGTGCATGAGATCCGTACGAAATCGGCCTCCGCGTACGGATCTGGTGCACAAAGTGGGCGTTTCACCTGATGCAGCGGTCGTCGTCCGGACGCGCCCGCGCCGTCGTACGACAGCACCGAGCACCTTGCCGTACGACGGCGCGGGACGTCTCACCTGCATCACAGCGCCGGCGCCCGCGTTGTGGTGCGGGCGCCGGCGGTGCGATGTCGTGCAGGAGGCTGACAGGCGTTGGGCTGTCGCAGCTGTTACTGGGCGACCATCTCGCGCAGTTCGGCCTCTTGTTCGGCCGAGAGGTTGGACTCGATGAGTTCGGGGCGCAGGCCGCGTTCGGCGAAGGCTTCCCGGACCTTGTCCTGTACGGCCTGACCCGACATCAGGAACAGCGCCGAGGTCCCCGGCGTCACCTTGTCGCGCGCGGTCTTGATGAAGTCGTCGTCGATACCGACATCGCTCATCGAGCCCGCCAACGCTCCGGCCGCGGCGCCGATCGCGGCGCCGAACAGCGGGACGAAGAAGATCAGCCCGAAGAGCATGCCCCAGAACATGCCTCCCAGTGCCCCGGCCCCGGCCAGGTTGTGCAACTGCCGGGTCTTGGGCTTCTTCTTGCCCGGTTCCCAGGACACCGTCGCCGCGTCGTGCAGCTGGATCAGCTGTTGTTTGGACAGCATCTCCAGGGTCTGGACTGCTTCGTCGGCGCCTTGCGGGCTGTCGAACTTCCACACCGTCAGTGTCGCCATCGTGTACTCCTCGGGTCGGTCTCGCCGTCACCTGCAGACTCGACCGGCATCCGCTGCGTCGCCTCATCCCCACTGGGTGAACGGCTCACCGCTCACCCCGGCGGGACCGGAAAATCATCCGCACCGGACGGTGTGTACCAGTGCGCGGATCGCCAAGGTCTGAGGACCGACAGGAGACCGACGCATGACCATGCCACCATCGCGCCCCGCCGCCGGCCCGACACCACGGGTCAACGCCGGCCGGCTGTGGGCGGGCGGAGCGGCCACGGCGGCGGTCGCGGCCCTGGTCGCGATCGTCGGCATTCTGATCGCCCGTGGCGTCTTCGACCTCGAGGTACTCGCGCCGCAGGGCCAGGGCGTCTGGGGCGATGCGGACACCTGGACGTACGCCGCAGTATCGGCGGCCGCCGCACTGCTGGCCACCGGCCTGCTCCACCTTCTGATCTTGGCCACGCCCAGCCCGCTCCGGTTCTTCACCTGGCTGATCACGCTGGTCACCTTGGCCGCGATGGTTGCTCCGTTCGCCGCCGAACGCTCCTTGGAGAGCGTCGCCACCGCCGCGATCAACCTAGCGCTTGGTATCACCATCGGCTCGTTGCTGACCGGCACCGCCCGCAGCGCCATCGGCTTCGCACCGCCGGCCGGCCCGTACCCCTCGACGTCGTAGCAGCGCCTGGCGTTCCGGCGTCAGAGGGTGGTCCCGCGCGTGTCGGTGACGCACAATCGTTCGATGCGTCTTCCCGTGATTCCCGCACCCACGTCGACAACCATCAGCGGCGGCGACTGCACGATCGACAGCACGACCACCGTCGTCGTACAGGCGCCCGAACTCGCCCGCGCGGCGGCGTTGTTCGCCGACGACGTCCGCCTCGACACCGGTCTCGCGCTAAGAGCGCCGGCTCACCCGGCACCACCGGGCGCGTCCATCACCGTGCAGCTCGGCGACGAAGGCCTCGGCGACGTACCGCCAACAGCCGGCCTGCGCGCCGACGGCGAACCGGTCGACGAGCGCCACGGCGTCGAGATCACCACTGACGGTGTTCGGGTGTGGGGCCCGACGCCCGAGGCGGTGTACCGCGGTCTCACCTCATTGCGCCAACTCATCTCCGCGAACCTGCAGGGCGGTACGGCGATACTCCCGGCCGCCCGCGTCCTCGACGGGCCGCGGTTCGCGTGGCGCGGGCTGTCGCTCGACGTCGTACGGACGTTCCACCCGCCGGCGGAGGTACGGCGAGTGATCGACATGCTCACGCTGTACAAGTTGAACGTGCTGCACCTGCACCTCACCGACGACCAGGGCTGGCGCGTCGAGGTGCCGTCGCGGCCGGCGTTGACGGAGATCGGTGCGGCCGGTGCGATCGACGACCGTCCGGGCGGGTACTACAGCCAGGACGAACTGGCCGAACTCGTCGCCTACGCGGCCGACCGGTACGTGACCGTCGTACCCGAGATCGACATGCCCGGACATACATCGGCCGTCCTGAAGGCGTACCCCGAACTGGCGCCCGCCGAGCTGCGCACCATCGACTTCGGCAACGGCAACTCGATCCCGCTGAACGCGCTGCAGCCCGATCGTCCCGAGACGTGGGCGTTCGTCGAGGACGTGCTGGATGCGGTCGTCCCGCAGTTCCCGCAGAGCGCGTACGTCCACATCGGCGGCGACGAGGCATGGGGCATGCCGGACGAGGACCACGCCGTCTTTGTCGACAAAGCGGCGGCGCTGGTCCGGGCGCGTGGCAAGCGCGTCGTCGGCTGGCAGGAGATCGCCCGCGCGAACCTCGGCCCGGACGACGTGGCGCAGTACTGGATCAGCATCGACATCGACGCTGCCGATGCCGGCGACGGTCCGGAGCTGCCCAAGGACCTGTTGCCGGTTCTCGTCGAGCACTTCCGGAAGGCGAAGACCGACGCGCCTCAGGCCATAGCCGCCGGGGCGCGGTTGATCGCGTCGCCGACCACGTGGCTGTACTTCGACCGCCCGCACGGAGATGCGTCGTCGGACCCGGCGCAGGAGGAGTTGCGGAAACGGCTCGGCCTGGAGTTCTACGGCCCGGCCACGCTGCGCGAAGGCCTCGACTGGGACCCGGTCGAGAACACCCCCGGCGTCACGTCGGTCGACCAGTTGGCGGGCGTGGAGGCAGCCATCTGGTGCGAGACGATCACCAACGCCGAGGACCTGGAGTTCCTGCTCCTCCCGCGGATCCCAGGCGCCGCCGAGAAGTCGTGGTCCCAGGGGACACCCGACTGGCCCGAGTACGCCGCCCGCCTGGGAAAGCAGTCCGCCTCCTGGCGCGCCCGATCCTGGACCTGGCTCAAGTCCACCGAGGTCGACTGGAAGTAGCGCAAGCCGTGCCGTTGCGGAAACATTTCCGCACCAGGTGCTGGAGATGTTCCGCAACGGCCCCGGAGCGAAGGGTCAGCAGGTCGCGGTGGGTGTGGCCCAGTCGGCGCGGTCGTTGTAGCCGCCGTCGCCGGCGTCGCCGACGACCAGGTCAAGGACGCGCACACCGGTCAGGTGGACGTCGAACTGTTGCGGCGTGAACCGGTCGACCGTCCCGCTGTCGTACAGCACCTTGCCGTCGCCGACGATCTGGAACGTCGCCGTACCGCCATCCGGTCCGACGTTGCTCACCACGTCGTCGATCCCGGCGACACCGGTCAGCCGCGAGCACGACTTACCGAGGTAGTACCGCACGAGCGAAGGCGAGGCCACGCCGATCCCGGTCGCGTACGTCGTACCGGTGAGCTTGATCGGGTTGCCGCCACCGACACTCTCGTCGATCGTCGGCGACATCCAGCCACTGGTCGCAGTGATCCACTGGTGATGCGACAGCGGCACCGTCCCGCTCGGCGGCGCAGGCGCCACGACGACCGGTGACAGCACCGTCACCTGCTGCTGCGCGCCGTGCCCGATCGCCTCGTACGTCGTGGTAGCAGTCAGACTCGCACTACCTGGCGCAGCGCCGGCCGGCAGCGTGACGGTGAAGCTCAACGTTGTTCGCGCGCCGCCTTGCAGCACAGCAGGTGCCTTCGACAACGGTTTGACGGTCCACCCGGTGCCTCCGGCAACCGTCACCCTCGGCGAGAACACCGGCAGCACGCCATCGTTGCGCACAGCAACAGCAACCGTCAGAGTGTCGCCGCCGGCAACGACCGGCGCGGGGCCCTCAGGCTGAGCATCCGACCCGACAGCGGTCACCTGTGGAATCCCGGCGGTCACGTGCGGAACCCCAGGCACTCCACGAGCCGCCGACACCCGGAACAACGCCGTACCGTGCGCGGGCACCGCCGCGCTGATCACGCCACCGCTCTCGGTCACCTTGTCGGTCCACGCGTTCTTCAGCGTGAAGCGCCCACGGCCCAGACCAACCGCAGCCGACGTCGTCGTGACGGTCTGCGCGCTGTCACCACGGTTCAGCAGAACGACAGCGCGGCTGCCGTCGGCGAGCCGCTTCACCCAGGTCTCCGTCGTACCCGCGGCTCCGACTCGGATCGCCTGCACAGCGGCCTTGTCCTGGTTGATCGCGAGCACGTCAGGGTCGGTGAGCATCCCGATCGTGGTGTCGCTGAGCTTGCGGACATCGCTGCCGATCACCAGCGGCGCGGCAGCCACCGCCCACAGCGTCAGCTGCGAACGGAACTCCTCGTCGGTCATGCCGAGCTCCGGTGCCAGGTAGTCCGGGTCGCTGAACGCACCGGGCCGCACGACCTCCGGGTGCCGTGCGTTGGCGTCGTAGTTGCGCAGCACGTCCTTGAACTTGATGTCGCCCTGGAAGCCGACATCGGTGTACGTCCGCCACGACTGCGCGATGTCCGGCGCGTACGTCCACGAGTTGATCGACTGCTGGGACTCCGGGTAGTCGCCCCAGTCCGGCGACGTCACCGGGTTGCACAGGTTGAAGATCATCGGCCGCTTGCTGGCGTTGTTCCGCAAGGCCTGGGCGAACTCGGTGAAAACGGTTTTCGGATCGAGATCGGCCGCGATCCCGCACAGGTAGTCGACCTTCACCGCGTCGAAGCCCCAGGCCGCGAACTGGTCGGCGTCTCGTTGGTAGTACCCACCGCTGCCGAGCCCGCACTTCCCCGGAATGTACGGTCCCGCGTCGGTGTAGATGCCCGCCTTCAGGCCCTTGCTGTGGATGTAGTCGACGAGCGGCTTCAGCCCGTTGGGGAACTTCGCCGGGTTCGGCACCAGGTCGCCGGCCGCGCTGCGCGACTGATCCGCCTGCCAGCCACCGTCCAGCCAGACGATGTCGTACCCGGCTTTCGCGAGTCCGCGGCTCACCAGCGAGTCGGCCACCGACTTGATGGTGTCCTCGGTGAAGTCGCCGCCGAGCCCGTAGTAGGTGTTCCAGCCCTGGTACGGCGTAGGGCTGAGCACTGGAGCCGACGCTGTGGCCTGAGCCGCCACAGCGGTGGTTGTGGAGGCCGCGAGGGCGCCGGCTACCAGCGCCGCCGCGATCACCCCACCCAGTAGTCGCTTCATGGATTTGTCCTTTGCTGCCGTAGTGAGCGGACGGTCAGTCGACCAGGTCGACGACCAGGCAGTGCGAGTCGGCGGAGTCGTCGAACTCGACCCCGACCTGCAGCAGGTAGCTGCCCGGGTAGGTCTGATCACCCACCCGGTAGTTCTTCGCCGGATCCAGCCCGGCCAGCGGCACCTGCCGCGGGCGGTTCGGCAGGGTGCCGCGGACGTTGCCGTCCCCGGTCTTCCACAGGAACACCACGGATCGCCGGACGCCGACGTACTGCACACCGGCGCTCAGGCCGTGAACCTTGCTCTCGGCAATGAGTTCCCGGAAACTCTTGTACTGCTCGATGTTTCTCGCCGCGGTCTTCAGCTGGTCGTCGCTCCAGCGGGACAGGTCCGCGCCGATGCCGAGCACTCCGGCCATCGCAACGTGGAACCGGAAGTCGAGAGACCGCGGACGACCGTCGTGCGTCCCCTCGGCGTCAGTCACCCACGAGCTCATCAGATGCGGCGCGAACCCGGTCCGGAATCCCTCCTGGATTCGCAGCCGATCCAGCGGCGCGGTGTTGTCGCTCGGCCAGAGCGTGTCAACCCGCGCAGCCATCCCCAGATCGACTCGCGCACCACCACCGGCACATCCTTCGACGAAGACGTCCGGGTGCTCGGAGCGCAGCCGATCGAGGATCGCGTAGAGATTGGCGACCACTTGCCCGTCGAGATCGCGGCGCGCATCGCCCGCGTCGAGCCGCGGACGGTTCGCGTCCCACTTCAGATAGGAGATGTCGTACGTCGACAGCAGCCGATCGAGCATGCTCCAGACGAACTCCGCGACGTCGTCACGGCTCAGATCGAGCAGCAATTGATTGCGGATCAGGACCGGCTCGCGCGCCGCGGTGCGCAGGATCCACTCCGGGTGCTCGGCCGCGAGGCGTGCTGACGGATTGACCGACTCCGGCTCGACCCACAGCCCGAAGTCCAGCCCGAGTTCGCGCAGCTCGGCGATGAAGCCGTCCAGCCCGTTCGGGAACTTGGCCGGGTCGGCCTCCCAGTCCCCCAGCCCGCCGGCGTCGCTCGAGCGCCCGACGAACCAGCCGTCGTCGACCACGAACGTCTCGACGCCGATGCCCGCGGCCCGCCGCGCCAGCGCGAGCTGGTGCTCGGCGCGGATGTCGAACTCGGTCGCGAACCAGGAGTTGTACAGCACCTTCGGCGTACGGCGCCGCGCGAAACCCCGCTCGTACTCGTGAAAGACGCGCGCCAGCCCGTCACCACCCCCGGCGCTACACGCACCGACGGCCTTCGGCGACACCCACGTCTCCCCCGGTGCCAACCGCCGCCCGAGGCTCGACGCCGTCCGCCCGGCCTGGATCCGGAGCAACCCGGTCGTGTCGACGTCGGCGGACATCTCCCACGATCCCGACCACGCCAGCTGGACGCCGTACGCGACATCGCCGGCAGTTGAAAGGAACGGCGAGAACGAGTGGCCGGTGATCCCCTGCGCGCTGCCGATCGTGAACCGGCCGCGCGGCAGCGTCACCGCCGCCTGCTGGAACTCGCTGTTCCACTCGCCCCACAGGTACTGGACCGTGTTCCCCACCGGCACCACGAACCCAGCGGAGTCATGGCGATGCAGCACCAGTTCGTCGTCACCGTCGTTCCGCACCGACACCCAGCGCTCCACGACATCCCCGACCATCCGGTAGTGCAGCACGACCCGGATGACGTCCACGAACTCGAGCTCCAGGCCGTCGTCGCTCTCGCGCGCTTCGACGAAGACCGGCCGGAACTCGTCCACACCAGACGGGTCGGACACGACCAGGTCGACCGGCGCCGTGTAGCGCACGCCGCGCACCGCGTACTCCAACGGCTCCACATCGGCCCGCGGTACGAAATGCTCCGTGCCGACCACGTCGACCGGCGTCGGCCCACCGGCAGGTCCCCACGCCACGAGCTGCGCCCAGAAACCGTGCTCCGGTACGCCGACCACGTACGACGTCGTCGCACCGCGCAGGGTCCACGTCCTCACTTCACCGCTCCGATCGCGAGCCCACCGACGAAGTGCTTCTGGAAGCGCAGGAAGACCGCGACCGTCGGCACCGCGGCGATCACCGTCCCGGCCGCGATCACGTTCCAGGACGACACGAACAGTCCTTGCAGACCGAGCAGCGCCGGCGTGACCGGCATCTTCTCGCCGGAGCGGATCACGGTGATCGACCACAGCAGATCGTTGAAGATCCAGGTGAACGACAGCGCGCCGAGCGCCGCCAGCGCCGGCCGGGTCAGCGGCAGGATCACCGCCGAATAGATCCGCGCCGGACCGGCCCCGTCGATCGTCGCCGCCTCCTGGATCTCCCGCGGCAGATCCCGCATGAACCCGTGCAGGACGAACGTGTAGAACCCGAGCCCGAACCCGACATGCACCGCGATCAGCGCGATCAGCGTGTCGTAGTACCCGATCAGCTCGACGAAGCGCGAGATCGGGATCAGCAGGATCTGCGGCGGCAGCAGGTTGCCCATCAACATCAGCAACAGGATCGTCCGCCGGAACGGGATCGAGTAGCGCGCGAGCCCGTACGCCGCGATCGACGCCAGCCCGAGACTCAGGATCACCGCCGGGATCGTCACCAGCAGACTGTTGACCAACGCGCGGAACTCGTCCGCGTCCTCCCACGCCGACTTGTACGTCGAGAACGTGAACGAGTGCGGCAGCGACCCGAGCCCGTTCGCTGCCACGTCGTCGAACGACCGGAACGAGATCACCACGACCCACAGGATCGGCGCGATCCAGAGGAACGAGACCAGCCCCATCGCGACGTGGTAGCCCGACGTCTTCAGGCGGTTCATGTTTCCTCCCGGAAGGCGCGGATCAGGTAGCCGAGGATCACGGCGAGGGCGAGCAGGAAGATCACCACGGCCAGCGCGGACGCGTACCCGAGCTGGGTGGACTGGAACGCGGTCGAGTACATGTACGTGCTGAGCAGCTCCGACGAGTGGTAGGGACCGCCCTTCGTCATCGACCAGACGATGTCGAACGACCGCAGCGAATCGATCACGATCACCGACAGCACCACCGAGTTCACCCCCTTCAGCTGCGGGATCGTCACGTACCGGGTGCGCTGCCAGGCGGAGGCGCCGTCGACCCGCGCGGCCTCGTACAACGCCGGGTCGACGGCCTTCAGGCCGGCCAGGTACAGCACCATCACGTACCCGATCTGGCGCCACAGCGCCGGCACGATCACGGCGTACAGCGCGGTGTCCGGGTCGGCCAGCCACGGGCGGACGAAGTTGCCCAGGCCGACGGTCCGGAAGATCGTGTCGACCAGGCCGTCCGGCTGGTAGAACACCCGCCAGATCAGCGCGGTCACCACCAGGCTGAACACGACCGGGGTGAACAACGCGGCCCGGTAGATCCCGACGCCGCGCCGCTCGCGCTGCAGCAACAGCGCCATCCCGAACCCGCCGATCACGCTCAGCCCACCGAAGAGGACCAGCCAGATCGCCGTGTTCTTGAGCGCGGTCCGGAAAATCGGGTCGGACACCATGCCCGTGAAGTTTCCGAACCCGACGAACCGCGGCGCCGACAGCCCGTCCCAGCTGGTCAGTGCCAGCCAGAAGCCCTGCAGCGCGGGCCAGAACACCCACACCGCCTCGACCGCGAACGGCACCAGCACGAACGCGAGGATCAGCGGGGAAACGCGAGTACGACGTTTTCCGGAGGCCGCACCGGTACCGGCCCGGCTCCGGGTGTCGACAGCGGTGACAGTCACGCCTTGAAGACCTTCTCGGCGGCCGCCTGCCAGTCCTTGAGGATCTGGTCGATCTGGTCGGGCTGGTCCAGGAACTTGGTCAGCGCGGCGTCGGCGGTCGGCTGCAGCGCGTCGCTGGAGTCCCGGTTGAAGAACTGTGTGATCTCGGCCGCGCCTTCGATCATCGCCTTGCCCTTCTTCACCAGCGGCGTGTCGGCCGCCTTCCCGTCCGGGTTCGCCGGAATCACGGTGCCGGACGAGTTCTGCACGTAGATCTCCTGCGCCTCGGCCGTCGCCAGCCAGGCCAGGAACTTCTTCACCGAGTCGGGGTCCTTGACCTTCTTCGAGGCGAAGTACCCGTCGGTCGGTGCCTCCTCGGCCACCGGCACGGCCGGATCGATGATCGGGAACTGGAAGAAGTCGATGTCGTCGAGCGCGTCCTTCGGCGCCGAGTCCGCGAAGAAGGTGCCGATCAGGAACATCCCGGTCTTGCCCGCGAGCAGCGCCGACGTTGCCTCCTGGAACGGGAACGACTTGCCCTTCGGGTCGAAGTACGGCAGCACCTCGCGCCACTTGGTGAACACCGCCGTCACCTTCGGGTCGGTGAAGTTGCCCTGGCCGGCCAGCAGTTCGCGGTGGAACGGCGCACCGTTGATCCGGATGTTCAGGTAGTCGAACCAGGCCGACGCGACCCACGGGGTGTCGCCGAGCCCGATCCCGATCGGCGGCACGCCCTGCCCCTGGATCTTCTTGCACACGTCGAGGAACTCGGCCCAGTTCGTCGGCGGCGTGACGCCCCACTTGGCGAAGTTCGACTTGCGGTAGAACATGCCCCACCAGTAGTAGCTGGTCGGCACGAAGTTCTTCTGCCCCGAGCTGCTGGTCGACAGCGTCTGCATCGCCTTCGAGTAGTTGCCCATCGACTCCCACACGCTGGAGACGTCGAGCAGCAGGTCCTTCTTCGCGTACGAGTCCGCGACCGACCCGGCGTACCAGGTGTAGACGTCCGGCGGGTTCGCCGAGGTCAGGTACGTCGGCAGCTGGGTCCGGAAGATCTCCGCGGCGACCGTGTTCAGCTTGACCTGCGAGCCGCCGGTCTTGTTGTAGGCGGCAACGAGTTTCTCCATCGCGGCCTTGGCCTGCTCGCTGGAGAGGTTCGACTGCAGCGCGACCTCACCGGTGGGCGCGCTGCCACTGCCCGGAGCCTTCGTCGACGTCGCGCAGCCGGGAACAAGCGTCGCCGCCCCGAGCAGTCCGAGTCCCTTGAGGAAAGTCCGTCGATCCGCCGCGAAAGGCGTTGCCACCGTCATGCCCGAACTCCTGAGATCAGCCCGCCGGCGAGGCCAGTCGGGTCCGTGGTCTGTTCCGGACGATCTTGCGGCGACGCGTCGCGGGTGTCAATATTAATTCGTAAATTACGAGCAAATAGCTTGACCCGGACACCGACGTCGCGATCAACTGATGCCCGGTTCATCGTTGGAAGCGGCCTGCCACAGTGCTTGGGTAGGGGGCTTGGGTAGGAGTCGATCGAAGGAGGCGCTGGTGCGGCTGGCTGGGCGGGTGATCGTGGTGACCGGGGCCGCGTCGGGGATCGGCGCGGCCTGCGCCGAACGCGCGCTGACCGAGGGCGCGCAGGTCGTGCAGGTGGACATCCATCCCTGCAAGGAGCTGCCGGGCCGGGCGATCAGCGTGACCGGTGACGTGGCATCGCCGGACACCTGGGCCGAGGTCCGCGCCCGCGGCCGCGACGAACTCGGCCCGATCGACGGACTCGTCAGCAACGCGGTCGTCGTCGACGTGAAGCCGGCCCACGAACTGACGCCGCCGTCCTGGCAACGGCAACTCGATGTGAACCTGACCGCCGCGTTCCTCGGCTTCCAGGCGTTGTACGACGACCTCGTCGCAGGCAACGGCTCCGTCGTACTGGTGTCGTCGGTGCACGCGTTGGCCGGTCTGCCCGGGCATCCGGCGTACGCCGCGACGAAGGGCGCGTTGGTCGCGCTCGCCCGGCAACTGGCCGTCGAGTACGGCCGATCGATCCGCGTGAACAGCGTGCTGCCGGGTCCGGTCGTCACCGCGATGTGGGACCGGGTGGACGAGGCAGGTCGCGAGCGGAGCGCTCAGGCGACGGCGCTGAAGCGGCTCGGGCAGCCGGACGAGGTGGCTCAGGCGGTGGCCTTCCTGTTGTCGCACGAGGCGTCGTACGTCACCGCGACCAGCCTGGTCGTCGACGGCGGCTGGTCGGCAGTGAAGGATTCGGCGTGAGGCTCGGTATGAGGCTCGGTATGAGGCTCGGTATGAGGCTCGGTATGAGGCTCGGTATGAGGCTCGGCGTGAAGGTCTCGGGGTGGAGGAGAGCAGGGTGACGGGGATTCAGCGCGGGGTTTCGCGCGGGCTGCACGGGCAGATCGTCGAGGTGATGGCGCGCCGGATCCTGTCCGGGCAGATCCCGGAGGGCGCCACCATCAACGTGACCGAACTGCAGTCCGACCTGGGCGTCAGCCTGACCGCCGTCCGGGAAGCGCTCAAGGTGCTGACCGCGAAGGGCCTGGTGGACGCGCGGCAGAAGCGCGGCACGTTCGTCCGGCCGCGCGCGGACTGGAACTTGCTCGACGCGGACATGATCCGCTGGCACTTCAGTGACGCCGACACCCGCCCCGAGCTGCTCGAGGAGCTGCACGAGGTGCGCGGCATCGTCGAGCCGGCCGCCGCGCGACTGGCCGCGCTGCGCTCCGACGAGTCCAACCTTGCCGCGCTCGACGAGGCCCTGGCGGCGATGGAGTCGGCGACCGACGACCTCGCGGCCGTGAGCGCCGACCTGGCGTTCCACCGCGCGCTGCTCGCGGCGACCGGCAACGAGCTGCTGACGAAGATGGAAGTGATCATGGAGACCGGCCTCGCCGGCCGCGACCGGCTGGTGCACAAGGTGAAGCCGTCAGACGATCCGGTGCCCAGCCACCGGCGCGTGGTGGACGCGGTCCGCGCCCACGACCCGGAAGGCGCCGAGCTCGCCATGCGCGAACTGCTCGCCAAGGCCGCCGAAGACCTCACCGAGGTCCGCGGCTCGGCACGGGCCGGGCGGCGCCGGTGAAGATCGAGCGCATCGAGACGTTCCTGGTACCGCCGCGCTGGCTGTTCTGCCGGATCGAGACCAGCGACGGCGTCGTCGGGTGGGGCGAACCGGTCGTCGAAGGCCGCGCCGAGGTCGTCCGCGCCACGATCGACGTCCTCTCCGAGTACCTGATCGGCCAGGACCCGCTGCAGATCGAGCGGCACTGGCAGGTGCTCACGAAGGGCGGCTTCTACCGCGGCGGTCCGGTCCTGAGCAGCGCGGTCGCCGGCCTGGACCACGCGCTGTGGGACATCGCGGGCAAGGTGTACGGCGCCCCGGTCGCAGCGCTCCTCGGTGGACGGGTACGGGACCGGGTGCGCGTCTACGCGTGGGTCGGCGGCGACGAGCCGAACGCCGTCGCCGAGTCCGTCGCCGAACAGGTCGCGGCCGGGATGACCGCGGTGAAGATGAACGCCAGCGGGCTGATCCGGACCTCGCCGTCGGTTGCCGAGATCAACGACATCGTCACTCGGCTGTCGGCTGCGCGGTCCGTGCTGGGTGATTCCCGGGACGTCGCCATCGACCTGCACGGCCGGGTCGGCGTCGCCGCGGCGCGCCGGATCCTGCACGCGGTCGAGGATCTGCAGCCGATGTTCGTCGAAGAACCGGTGCTTCCTGAGCAAATGGCTCACCTGTCCGAGGTCGTCGCGGCGTCCACAGTGCCGGTGGCACTCGGCGAGCGGCTGTACCATCGGGCCGATTTCATGGCGCCGTTGAACGCCGGCGTCGCGGTAGTACAGCCCGACGTGTCCCATGCGGGCGGTATCTCCGAGCTGCGGCGGATCGCCGTACTCGCGGATTCGCACGGGGCGATGCTGGCGCCACATTGCCCACTCGGACCGATCTCGCTGGCGGCGTCGTTACAGGTGTCGTTCGCGACCCCGAACTTCCTCATCCAGGAGCAGAGCCGGGGCATCCACTACAACGTGGCGAACGACCTCACGTCGTACCTCGTGGACCCGGCGCCGTTCACCTGGGTCAACGGTCACGCGGAGTGGAATCCCTTGCCCGGCTTGGGAATCACGGTCGACGAGGATGTCGTCCGGGCCGCGGACCGGGCCGGTCATGCGTGGCGCAATCCGGTCTGGACACACGACGACGGATCGTTCGCCGAATGGTGACCTCGCACGGATCAGGGCGCTTGGTGACGGTCGACGCCGAGGACGGCGGCCGCTGGACGTCCCTCCGGCTCGCGGGTCGCGAGTGGTTGTGGACAGGTCCCGGGCTGACCTCCGGCCCGCGGGTCGGGCTGGCCGACTTCGTCGATGCCGGCGGGCTGGACGAATGCTTTCCCACTGTGCGCGGGGTGCCCGATCACGGCGGCCTGTGGAACCAGTCGTGGGACGGATCGGTGGTCTACGACGACGCGGTGCTCACGCGCACGTTCACCTCGGGCGCGGACACCGTCAGCGTCGACTACCACCTCGAGGCGGTCCCGGGCTATCGGTTCGTGTGGGCCGCCCACGCGTTGCTCGACTGCGCTCCCGGCGCGATCATCTCCGCGCCGCCCGGTACCGAGTGCCGGCTGTTCCCGGAGGCGGAGCCGTGGTTGCCCGGACCTTGGCCGGAGGACGCGCCGTGGGTGACCGCGGCCTGGCCGACTCCCCTCGGTCTCGACGTGTTCGGACCCACCGACGGTACGGCCGTCGGCGCGATCCTGGTCGACTGCCCGGCGGTCGCGGTGCACGATCGCGGCGCCGAGCTCACACTGACGTTGAGTTGCCCGGGGCAACCAGTCTCGACGGCGCTGTGGCGTAATCAGGGCGGCTTCCCCGACGACGCGCCGTACCGGAGTCTGGGCGTCGAGCCGATGCTGGGCCGCGTCTTCGACCTGGCGACCGCCGGCCCGGGCGACGCCGCCGTCGTCCCGGACAGCGGCGAGCTTGCCTGGCGACTGACCGTTGCCGCCCGGACCGTTTGATGGCTGCGCTACCCCAGCGGCAAGTCCACTACGGCGCCTGGCACCTTGGCGTTGGTGGTGCGGATGCTGTTCAGCTCGGTCGCCGTCAGGGCGCGCTTGTACAGCCTGACCTCGTCCATCGCGCCATCGAAGTGATGTACGCCGTCCAGGCGTTGGCCGGCGTGCATCGTGAACGGCCTGCTCGGGCTGACGTCACCAGCCGGAGCGGTCACACCGGCGGCCTGGGTGCCGTCGACCCAGATCGAGAGTGTGCCGCCCTTGCGTTGCAGCGCGACGTGGTGCCAGGCGTTGTCGTTGTAGGCCTTCGTGGTCTGTACGGCGGCTGTGGTTTCGCTGGTGGTGATCAGT
This sequence comes from Kribbella sp. NPDC048915, assembly GCF_040649595.1. Taxonomy (NCBI): domain Bacteria; kingdom Bacillati; phylum Actinomycetota; class Actinomycetes; order Propionibacteriales; family Kribbellaceae; genus Kribbella; species Kribbella sp. NPDC048915. Next base: position 27,987 of record NZ_JBEZFT010000050.1, read on the forward strand.
CCGCGGATGCGGTTGTCCGCCGGTTCGGCGCGAAGCCAGAACTGCGGTGCCTGGTTGATGCCGTACGCCCAGAAGATCGCCTGCGGCGTCGTGGACGCGCCGTACTTGATCCACGCCATCGCGGTGAAGTCACCGGCGTTGGTGGCCAGCGACTCGGCGTACGGGAGCTGAATCGCGTCGTCGACACCATCGAGATCTCGTGCTTGACCGAACTTGCCTGCCACCGGTTTGGCGGCGCCGCGCAGGTAGCTGTGGTTGCCGAGGCCGGAGACGTCGTCGGCCTTCGGGCCGGTGAGCGGCGCGTCGGGGTGGCCGATGTCGTTCTCGGTGAAGCGGGCGAACCGGATCTGATCGCGCGCGTCGACCGGTCCGCCTTCGTACAGCAGGCCGATCTCGCCGGTGTCCAGGATTGCCAGGTCCGAGTAGCCGGACCAGTCGCTGGTGATCCGGGTTCCTTCGTCCACGGTCTGCCAGGTCCTGCCCTCGTCGAAACTGGACCTGATCGTCAGGTACCGCCGTCGTTCCGGGTCGGCCGGGGCCGCGAACAGGATCCGGTTGTACTTGTCGCCTCGGTCCACCGCCCGCAGTCGCTGGAGCGATCCCTGGACGACCGGTGTGGTCAGGCCGGGGATCGTCGCGAACGGCGCGGAAAACGTTTCGCCTCCGTCGTTGCTGACCGCGGCCATCCGGCTCGCGCCCGCCGAGCCCTTGTTGTTGCGCGCACCGGCGTACACCCCGCCGTCGACCTTCTCGACCACGCTGATCTCCTGCGGCGTGGCATCCGTTCTCAGGTCGGTCGCCCCCTTGTGCCAGGTCTCGCCGTGGTCGTCGCTGTACACGAGCTGGCCCGCGTTCATCCCGGCGCCGTTGTCGTAGTTCGTCCCCGCGACGAGTCGGCCGGCCTGGGCCCCGCGGGTCAGCTGGATGCCGTGGACCGGGCCGGTCGCGTACCAGCCCCACGCCGGGTCGTCGATCTGGTCGCCGATGTTCCGCGCCTTGCTCCACGTCTCGCCGTCGTCGTCACTGAACTGCACGTACGGCGTCCGCGGGCGGCTCGTCGTACCTGGATCCATCGTGGTGAGCAGAACGATGCGCCCGGTCTCGTAGTCGACGATCGGGGCTGGGTTGCCGCGCGTGGCGACCGAGTTCGGGTCATCGTCGGTGCCGGACAGGACCGTCCGCATCGACGACCAGGTCCGCCCGTCGTCCTCGGACCGTCGGACGACGAGGTCGATCTCTTGGGAGTCCGCACACCAAGTCCGGCGTGCCTCCGCGAACGCCAGCAGCGTGCCGGCCTTGGTCCTGACGATCGCCGGAATCCGGAAGCACCCGTAGCCGGCATCCCCCTTCTCGAACAGCACGGTCTGCGTGACGGCCGCCGGTTTGCGGTCAGCAGAGGGTGCGCGGGTGCCGGCCGGTACCGGCGAGGCGGTGGCAACGAGGGCGCTCGCCACGAGGGCTGCTGTGGTGAGTGCGGCGGTGGCGAGGGTTCTTACGGCACGGCTCCGGGTGCTGGTGCCGGTGCCGGTGCCGGTGCCGGTGCCGGTGCCGGTGCGGGTGCCGGTGCTGGTGTGGTTGGCGCGGCGGTTGCTGGTGCGGCTGGTGCGGAGGTTGCTGGGGTTGGGCATGGGCGGGTGCCTCCTGAAAGTAACCAACGGGGCGGTTGCTCACTGCGTCATTCAGCCACAGATCGACCGTCCGCACCAGAGCTCATAGGACGTCCTATGTTAATCGTGATCGCTTAGGTTGGAGACCATGGACCTGCTGGGAGAACTCCGGAGCCGCAAACTGCTCGCAATCGTCCGCGCAGACGGGGCCGACACCGCCCTCGCCTGTGTGCAGACCCTCGTCGAAGCCGGCGTGACCGCACTCGAGGTCTCGCTCACCACACCCGGCGGGATCGAGGCGATCGCCGCGGCGCGCGCCCAGTACGACCCGGACATCCTGATCGGCGCCGGCACCATCCGCACCCCCGAACAGGCCGACCAGGTCGCCGCCGCCCACGCCGACTTCACCGTCACCCCGGCGATCACCCGCGGCGCCCAGCGCTCGGTCGAACTCGGCCTCCCGCTGCTGTGCGGCGCCCTGACCCCCACCGAGGTCGTCGCCGCACTCGACCTCGGTGCCACCGCAGTCAAGATCTTCCCCGCCAAGGTCTACGGCCCCGGTTACTTCTCCGAACTCCGCGCGCCCCTCCCCGACGCTCCGCTGATCGCTGTCGGCGGCGTGGACGCGCAGTCCGCCCCGAAGTACCTCACCGCCGGCGCCCTCGCAGTAGGCGTCGGCTCTCCCCTCCTCGGCGACGCCGGCCGCGGCGGCTCCCTCTCGGAACTGTCCATCCGCGCCGGCCGATTCCGCACCGAACTCAACATCTGATCCCAACGTCGCACCCGCCATGCCCCACCACCAACCCCGTGCGACGCACCCCGCCCCACCCACCAAACCCCACGCAACGCACCCCACATACCCTCCACCGGGCCCCGGGCCCCGGACCCCAGCGGCAGCAGGTGCCGGGGTGCTGGCGCCCCGCCAGGAAACGGGCGCTCGAACAGGGGAAGGTGGGCTTGAACAGGGGAAGGTGGGCTTGAACAGGCAATAACCCGCGCAGACCCACCACAACCTGTTCACACCCCCAAGAACCGCCACCCCAAGAACCGCCACTCCAAGAAGCGCCACCCCCGAGAACCGCGACCCCGATGACGACCCCACTAACACCCAGCGACACGCGGCGCCCCACCGCTACCCGGCGACAACTGCACAGGCGGGCGGCCCACCCGGCGACGCCCCGCACGAGTGGTCCAACCGGCGACACTCGCACAAGCGCCCCAACCGGCGACACCCGCACAACTGAGTCGACCGGCGACACCCGCGCAAGTGAGGCGGCCGGCGACAGCCGCACAGGTGCACCACCCGCCGGCCGACGATCCGGATCCGCACCACCACCAACTGAACGCGCGGAGGTACTCGAATGACTGACTTGCTGACGCTGGGCGAGACCATGGTGTCGGTACGGACCGCGCGCCCGATGCGCCTCGGTGGTGACGCGCACCTGTCGATCGCCGGCTCGGAGAGCAATGTCGCGATCGGGGTCGCGCGGCTCGGGCACGACGTCACCTGGTTGAGTGCCGTCGGCAACGACGAACCCGGCCGCTTGATCGAGCGGACGCTGCGCGCCGAGAACGTCCGTACCCGGATCCGCTTCTCCGACGAGGCGTTCACCGGATTCATCGCATTCGACCAGCCGTCCCACGACATCACCCGCGTGAGCTACCACCGCCGCGGTTCCGCCGCCTCCACGCTCACCCCTGACGAGACCACCGAGGCAGTCACCACCCTCACCCCGAAACTGCTCCACGTCACCGGCATCACCCCAGCCCTCTCCGACACCGCCCGAGCCGCGACCTTGGCCGCCGTACGCACCGCCGCCGCGGCCGGCACCCGAGTGTCCCTGGACGTCAACTACCGCGCGCGCCTGTGGTCCCGTCCTGCAGCAGCCGCTGCCCTGCGCGAGCTCCTCCCTCAGATCCACACCGTCTTCGCCTCCGACGACGAACTCGACCTCCTCACCGACGCCGACGACCCGATCGCCGACCTCCTCCGAACAGTCACCACCGTCGTAGTAACCGCCGGAGCCAAGGGCGCCTGGTGCCACACCACCGGACCAACCAGCGGCGAACCGACCGAGGGGCAGACGATCCACGCCCCCGCGCTCCACGTAACGGTTGTCGACAGCATCGGCGCCGGCGATGCCTTCGTCTCCGGCTACCTGTCCGCGACCCTGGACAACCTCTCCCCCCAGGAGTGCCTCCACCGCGCCACCACCTCAGGCGCCTTCTGTGTCACGGCGTACGGCGACTGGGAATCCCTCCCCACCCGCCAAGACCTGACGCTCCTGACTCACACCCAAGGCACCGCCCTGCGCTGACCGCCATGCGAGCGGTTATGCCCTCGTGTTGGGGGTTCTTCGCCCTCATACCAACGGATAACCCCCAACCCAAACGGATATCCGTCCCCGTACGGCGAACTCCGCCCCAACTGTCACGCGGACGACACCACGCAGCGCACAAAGGCCATCCGCACCGCACGACCTCGCCGGCTCCCGTGGGTGAACTCGCCAGCTCGCGTGGGTGAACTCGCCAGCTCGCGTGGGTGAACTCGCCAGCTCGCGTGGGTGAACTCGCCAGCTCGCGTGGGTGAACTCGCCAACTCCCGTGGGTGAAGTCACCAACTCCCGTGGGTGAAGACAAGAACCCGTGGGCCTGAACAGGCAATAACAGGTCCGCAAACCCGACTTGCTGTTCACTCCCCCGACAACCACCCGCATGACACCGCAGCGGCCGACCGCCGCACCATTTCCCCGCTCCCCCCGCCCCTCCTGTCCCGCCCGACCGTCGCCGAGTCGTGGAAAACGGTCGTCGACGCCAGCCAATTCTCACGACTGGGTGCAGGGACCAGCCGCCGAACGCCACGACTCGGCAGTTCAGCGAACCCGCGCGCAACTCGACACTTCAGCGGACCCGACGCACAAACACAGCACTTCCGCGGACCCCATGCACAAACTCAGCACCTCAGCGGACCCTGCGTGCAATCTCGGCACTTCAGCGAACCCGACAATGAGCTCACCTGCCCGCGACGTGCCGAGTTGAAGCCTCAGGCAACCAACGCCTCAGGAAAGTAGTGACGTGTCGGTTTCGAGCTCTCGCTCGGGCTCGAGCGGCAACACGATCTTGAAGACGGTGTGGCCGGGCTCGGACTCGACCCGCAGGTCGCCGTGGTGCTTCTTGACGATGATGCGCCACGAGATGTCCAGACCGAGGCCGGTGCCTTCGCCGATCGGCTTCGTGGTGAAGAACGGCTCGAAGATCCGCCGCCGGATCTCCTCGGGGATACCCGGACCGGTGTCACCGATCTCCACGACCGCGTAGGCGCCGTCACGACGGGTGCGGAGCGTCAGCGTTCCGGAGCCGCCCATCGCGCTGACCGCGTTGTCGATGATGTTGGTCCACACCTGGTTGAGCTCCGCGGCGTACGCCGGGATCGCCGGCAGGTCCGGGTCGAAGTCCTTGACGATCTCGTACCCTTGTAGCTTCCCGGACATCATCACCAGCGTCGACTTGAGCAGTTCGCGCAGGTCGACGGTCTGGTACGGCGCGCGGTCGATCTGCGAGTACTGCTTGGCGGCACCGACCAGCGTCGAGATCCGGGTGACCGAGTCGTCGATCTCGTTCATCAGCGACTCGGTGTCGATCGTGTACATCAGCCACCGGACGGCGCCTTCGAGGTACTTCGGGCCGACCGCGGTCAGGACCTTCTCCATCCACTCGACGTCGAGGCCCGCGGACGCGAGCACCGGCGCGACGTCCCAGCTCGCCTGGACGTCATGGTCGTCGAGCCAGTCGGTGAGGGTGTCCTCGCGGTCGGACAGCTCCATCGGGGAGACGTCCTTGTCCTTGTTCTTGTCGAGGCGTTCGACGGCGTCGTCCTGCAGCGCGACGATCTGGTGCAACTTGGTCGCGTCGAGGGTGCCGTCGGCAAGCATCGCGAGCTTCGACCGCATCCCGGACACGCGCTGCCGCAGCGTCGCGGCGGCGCGGACCGCGGCGGCGGCCGGGTTGTTCAGCTCGTGGGTCAGACCCGCGGACAGCGAGCCGAGCGCGAGCAGCCGCTCCCGCTCGCCGAGCGTCTCGTTGGTCCGCCGCATGCCCATGATGAAGCCCTCGATGAGGTGCACCGCCATCGGGAACCAGGTGTTCATCATCTTCGCCATCGTCTCGGCGCCGACGACGTAGAACTCCGACGGTTGGGTCACCTGCATCGTGGCGGTGTACGACTTGTGGTCCGCGGCACCGAAGAACGCGTTGAACGCACCGGCGTACACACCGCGCTGGCTGGTCCGGTTGATCTCCACGAGCTCACCGTGGGAGACCTTGCACAGCCGCAGCTCACCGGACAGCAGCACGTAGCAGCAGGTGGCTTCGTCGCCTTCGTTGAAGACCGTGCCGTCGTTCCACGTCTCGACGTACCCGGCCTCGGACAGCCACTGGAGTTGCTCGTCGTTCAGGCTCTCGAAGAGGAACAGCGTGCGGAGCTCGTCAGGGGTGAGCCGCCGCGGCTGCACAGCTTGGTCGGTCATCAGAGCATCTCCAGGTATCGGTGCACCAGTGTGACGGCCATCGCTCCGTCGCCGACCGCGGAGGCGACGCGCTTCACCGACTCGGCCCGTACGTCGCCCGCGGCGAACACACCAGGCATGCTCGTCTCCAGGTGGTACGGCTCCCGTTCGAGCGGCCAGCCGGGCGGTTTGCCGTGCAGGTCCGGTCCGGTGAGCACGAATCCTCGGTCGTCGCGGAGCAGGTCACCCGGCAGCCAGTCCGTCCGCGGGGCCGCGCCGATGAACACGAACATCCATTCCGTGTCCACCTCCCGGCTCTCCCCGGTCACACTGTTCAGCAGGATGAGACGCTCCAGGTGCTCCGAGCCCTTACAGGAAACGACCTGCGTGCAGGTGTGCACCTCGATGTTGTCGATCTGGTCGATCTGATCGATCAGGTACGACGACATCGTCGCGGTGAGCGATGGTCCTCTCACCAGCATATGCACGCGCTTGGCATGCCTCGAGAAATAGACCGCCGCCTGACCGGCCGAGTTGGCGCCGCCGATGATGTACACCTCGGCACCGGCGCACGCCGGGCCCTCCGTGGTCGCCGAACCGTAGTAGATGCCGCGACCGCACAGATCGTCGACGCCGGGCGCTTGCAGGGTCCGGTACGAGACACCCGTCGCCAGGATCACGGAGTGCGCCGAGATCTCACTCCCGTCGGCGAACCGCAACTGACGCGCGTTACCGAGCTTCTCCAGCCCGACGACCTGTCGGGTGGTGAGCAGCTCGGCGCCGAACCGGACCGCCTGGCGCCGCGCCCGGTCCGTCAGCTGCGCCCCGGACACGCCGTCCGGGAAGCCGAGGTAGTTCTCGATCCGGCTCGACTGACCCGCCTGACCGCCGGTCGCCAACTGCTCGACCAGAACCGTCCGCAGACCCTCGCTGGCGCCGTACACCGCCGCGCCGAGCCCCGCCGGGCCGCCGCCGACCACGACCAGGTCGTAGAAGTCCTTCGCGGGCGACGTGGACAGCCCGACCTTCTGCGCCAGCTCGGCCTCGGACGGCGCGACCATCACGGTGGCGTCCGGCGTGATCACGACGGGCAGCGTCGTACCGTCGACCTCGGCCGCGTCGAGGAGGCGCTTGGCGTCGTCGTCGTCGACGTTCAGCCAGCGGTACGGTACGGCGTTGCGCGCGAGGAAGTCGCGGGCGGCGAAGGACGGCGCCGACCAGCGGTGCCCGATCACGCGGGTCTCGTCGGCGGACGGCTCCGGCGTCGACCGCCACAGGTCGAGCATCGCGTCGACCACCGGGTACAGCTTCTCCTCCGGCGGGTTCCACGGCTTCAGCAGGTAGTGGTCGAGGTCGACCACGTTGATCGCCTGGATCGCGGCATCGGTGTCGGCGTACGCCGTCAGCAGCACGCGGCGGGCCAGCGGGAACAGGTCCATCGCGGCCTCGAGGAACTCGATACCGGACATCTGCGGCATCCGGTAGTCGGCCAGCAGCAGCGCGACCGGCTCGCCGCGGAGCTTGAGCTCCTTCAGCGCGTCGAGGGCCTGTGCCGGGTTCTCCGCCCGGACGATGCGGTTCTCCTCGCCGTACCGACGGCGGAGGTCACGGGCGATCGAGCGGGAAACCCCGGGATCGTCGTCAACGGTGAGGATCACCGCGCGGGTCGTCGACGCTGTCATGCCTCCTTCATACCAGCGCGACCCCCAACCGCGGCATCGGTCATCCACAGGCTCCGGTCCGGCCCGCGGGGGCGGCGCGCGGGCCGGACCGGTTCGGGGCAGCTCCTACGGGAGGGCGTCGAGGTACGGCGCGTGGCTGTTCCGGAACTCCCAGTTGTAGTAGTGGTCCCAGTTGATCGACCACGTCATAAGTCCGCGGAACGCCGGCGAAGGACCACCGCGCAGGCTGTAGCCGCCGCAGTTCTGGCCCTTCACCAAGCAGTCGAGCGCCGTGTGCACGGCTGCCGGGGCGGTGTAGCCGTTGCCCGCGCTGACCGCCGCCGGGAGCCCGAAACCGATCTGGTCCTCGCGCAGTCCCGGGAATGTGTGGCCGGTGTTCGCCACCGGGAAGCCCGCCTTGACCATGTCGGTCATCGCGATGTGGAAGTCGGCGCCGCCCATGGTGTGGTACTGGTTGTCCAGCCCCATCACCGGACCGGAGTTGTAGTCCTGGACGTGCAGCACGGTCAGCGCGTCCCGCAGCGCATGGATCACCGGCAGGTAGGACCCGGTCCGGTTGTCGCCGCCGCCGGCACCGCCGTAGAACTGGTAGCCGACCTGGACGAAGAACGTCTCGGGCGCCATCGTCAGCACGAAGCCAGAACCGTACTTCGCCTTCAGCGTCTTCAGCGCCGAGATCAGGTTCACGATCACCGGTGTGGTCGGGTTGCGGAAGTCGGTGTCCCCCGGGTTCAGGTAGAGCGAGTGGCCCTCGAAGTCGATGTCGAGCCCGTCCAGGCCGTAGCGGTCGATGATGGCGCTCACCGAGCTGACGAACGCATCCCGGGCCGCGGTGGTGGTCAGCTGCACCTGCCCATTCGCGCCGCCGATGGAGATCAGCACCTTCTTACCGGCGGCCTGCTTGGCCTTGACGGCCGCCGCGAACTCGGCGTCGCTCTCGACGTTGGGGCACTCGCTGACCGGGCAGCGGTTGAACCTGATGTCTCCCGAGGTCACCGAGGTCGGCTCACCGAAGGCCAGGTTGATGATGTCCCACTCCTGCGGTACGTCGGCCATCCGCACGTACCCGGACCCGTTCGCGAAGCTCGCATGCAGGTACCCGATGAGCGCGTGCTTCGCCAGCCCGCCGCCAGAACAGCCCGCCGTGGTACCTGTCACCGCTGCGGACTTCGCCGACTCACCAGCACTGTTGTACGCCGCAACCGAGTACGAGTGGCTGCTGCACGCAGTGAGGCCGCTCAGCGTCGCCGTCGTACCAGTGACCGTCTGTACGACGGTCGCGCCCTCGTAAACGCGGTACCCGGTGACGGTGCCCGTGGCAGCCGGCCAACTCAAGGAAATCGAGGTGGCGGTCGTACCAGTGATGGACGGCGTACCAGGAGCACTCGGCGCACCCGGCGTACCGCCCGGGCCGTCCAGTGCGAAGTCGTCGGCCTGGTACGCCGGCTGGCCGTACCAACCGTGCACGTAGACCTGTGCTGACGTCTGACCGGCTGCAGTGGTGAACGTCAGACTCAGCTGGCTGTAGCTCGTTGCGGACGGCGTCCAGGTGGATGCGCCACCGGTGACACCCAGGTACACGTACGAGCCGCGCACCCACGCCGACAGCGTGTACGTCGTACCCGGCTGCACCGGCACCGTTTGACTGCACTGGGCGTAGTCGGAGCTCGTCACCGCACCATTCAGGGCGTGCCCTCCGGTGCGTACCGGCGTACTGACGACTGAGCCGCCGGAGCACGACCAGCCGTCCAGCGCGCCGGTCTCGAAGCCCGGGTTGGTGAGGATGTTCGCGGCCTGCGCCGGAACGACAATGCTCGCGAGCAGGACGCCGAAAACCACAGCAAGCCATCGCATAGCTATTTAGTAGAGAGCTTCCATAACTCACGGTCAATGCGTCACTGCGGCGGGTACCCGACGCTGTCGGAAACCCGGCCCGCCGGGCGCTGGGTGGCAGGTTTTCGCCAGCGGCTAGTTGAAGCCAAAACCGTGTGGTACCGGCGGCAGGTTGGCAGGCTTCTGCGCGTCCGAGCTCGGGGGCGGGCGGCCGGGGCTACAGCCCACGGCCAGGACAACATGCCGTGGAGGGCATTCACGTGAACCATCCCAACCTGCGTCGGCGCGCAGCCCTGCTGGCGGGCGCCGCGCTGATCACCACCGCCTTGGTGGCTCCACCGGGCTCTGCGACGCCAGGAGAGGCCGCACCCACCAGTAGCCGTTTCGGCTTCGCTCCCGGGCGGTACGTCGTCACTCTGGCCGACAAGCCGCTGGCGACGTACCAGGGTGGCGTTGCCGGGCTGCAGGCGACCAAGCCGGCCCGGGGCCGCAAGGTCGAGGTCAACAGCACCAACGGGAAGGCGTACCGCGCCTACCTGTCCGGCAAGCACGCAAAGGTCGCTGCCGCCGTCGGTGCGAAGGTCGACCAGGAGTACTCGACCACGCTGAACGGTTTCGCCACCACGCTGACCGCCAAGCAGGTCAACCAGCTCAGCAAGACCGCCGGCGTGGTTTCGGTCGTTCCCGACCAGCTGCACGTGGCCCTGGACGACCGCAACCCCACCGACTTCCTCAAGCTGTCCGGCAAGACCGGCGTGTGGAACCAGCTCGGCGGTACGGCGACCGCGGGCAAGGGCGTCGTGGTCGGTGTGGTCGACACGGGCATCTGGCCCGAGAGCGCGTCACTGTCCGGCCCTGCGCTCGGTACCGAGCCGCCGACCGCGGCCGACCCGTACCGCCCGTACCGGTCCGGCTCCTCGATCGTCATGGAGAAGGCGGACGGCAACACGTTCACCGGTAGCTGTGAGGCCGGCCAGGACTTCACCGCGGACCTGTGCAACGCCAAGCTGATCAGCGCGAAGTACTTCGGCGACGGCTGGCTCAGCGTGGTCCCGCCGGAGCTGCGCGCCGACTACGAGTCGCCGCGCGACGGTGAGGGTCACGGCACGCACACCGCCACGACCGCTGCCGGCCGCGCCGGCGTGGACGCGTCCGTCGGCGGCATCGACTTCGGCACGGTCACGGGTGTCGCTCCAGCCGCCAAGATTGCGGTCTACAAGGCGCTCTGGACCGGCAAGGGCACCGGGAACTCCGGTGGCCTCACGTCGGACATCGTCGCCGCTATCGACCAGGCCGTCGCGGACGGCGTCGACGTCATCAACTACTCGGTCGGCTCCATCATCGAGTCGCGGCACACCGACCCGATCCAGCTGGCGTTCCTGTCCGCCGCGTCCGCGGGTGTCTTCGTCTCCGCTGCCGCCGGTAACTCCGGTCCGGACGCGTCGACGCTCGACAACACCTCTCCGTGGGTCACCACGGTCGGCGCCACCACAGTCGCGCCGTACGAGGGCACTGTCGTGCTGGGCAACGGCCAGAAGTACGCCGGCCTCAGCACGACCGTGGTGTCGCCGACCGGGAGCAAGCCGCTGGTCAACGGGGTCGCGGTGAAGAACGCGGGTGCGAGTGACTCCGACGCCCTGCTCTGCATGGCGAACACGCTGGACCCGGCGAAGACGGCCGGAAAGATCGTTGCGTGTGACCGCGGTGTCAACGGCCGCGTGGAGAAGTCCACCGAGGTCAAGCGGGCCGGTGGCGTCGGCATGGTGCTGCTGAATCTGTTCCCGCAGGACGTGGTCGGCGACTCCCACGCCGTACCGACCGTGCACGTGAACGCGCCTGGCGCCCTGACCGTGAAGTCGTACGCCGAGCAGTCCGGCGCCACGGCCGAGCTGATTCCCGGCAACACGAGTGGCGTGAAGACGCCGTACCCGCAGATGGCCGACTTCTCCTCGCGCGGACCGTCGCTGTCCAGCAACGGCGACCTGCTCAAGCCTGATATCGCTGCGCCCGGTGTGAACGTCCTGGCTGCTGTTGCCCCGCCGACCAACAACGGCGAGGACTACGCGTTCCTGTCCGGTACGTCGATGGCTGCACCGCACGTTGCCGGTCTGGCCGCGCTGTACCTGTCGAAGTACCCGGACCTGTCGCCGATGGCGATCAAGTCGGCGCTGATGACGACCGCCGGCGATGTACTGACCTCCACCGGGGCTGTCGACAAGAACCCGTTCGACGCGGGCGCCGGCCAGGTGCAACCGGCCAAGATGCTGGACCCGGGCCTGGTGTACGACGCGGGCGACGTGGACTGGCTGGGCTACCTGGAAGGCAGTGGTGTCCAGACCGGTACCGGCGTGCCGGCCATCGACCCGAGCAACTACAACGCCCCGTCGATCGCCGTCGGGCAGCTGCTCGGCACGCAGACCGTCACGCGCCGGGTGACCGCCGTGACTCCGGGCCTGTACCGGGCCACGGTCTCGGTGCCGGGCATGAAGGCCCAGGTGATTCCGTCGGTGCTGAACTTCACCAAGGCCGGTGAGACCAAGACGTTCACGGTGAAGCTCACGCTGGACAGTGGCGACTCGGGTACGACCACGAGCGGCTGGCTGACCTGGCAGGGCGCCGGCAAGACGGTCCGCAGCCCGATTGCCGTCGTACCGACGTCCGTCCTCGCTCCGACCGCTGTGAGTGGCTCCGGTGCGTCCGGCTCCGCCTCGTTCACGGCGACCGTCGGCAAGGCCGGTACGCCGATCCGCTCGTACGGTGTCGTGTCCGCACCGCTCGTGCCCGGTGCGGTACCGGCCGGGGCTGCAGACGCGGACCTGCCGGACTACCCGGTCACCGTGACCGCCCAGACCAAGGCGGTGCAGTGGAACATCAAGACCGTGGACCCGGCCGGCAGCATCTGGCTGGTGCTCTACAAGGTCGTGAACGGCCAGATCCAGTTCCTGTCGTTCGTCGGTGACGGCTCCAACCAGGCGTCGGCCAGTCTGCCCGCGCCGACCCCGGGTGTGTGGGGCGTCCTCGCGATCACGCTGTCGAACCCGCCGGGTGCGAGCACCACGGAGTACACGATGCAGACCAACATCGTGACCGCGGCGTCCGGCAACACGCTCAAGGTGTCGCCGCCGGTGGCTCCGGGTGCGTTCAAGCCGTTCCAGGTGACCGCGTCCTGGTCGAACGTACCGACCGACCGGCGCTCCACCGGGTTCGTCGAGTTCCCGAACCGGGCCGGGACCGTGGTGACGCTGAACTGACCGGTCAGATCCAGCGCCTCCGGGCGGCCTGAACGCCTGCCTGGAACCGGGTCTGCGCGCCGAGAGCATCCATCAGCGCGCGGACCCGGCGTTGGGTCGTCCGGGGGCTGATCCGCAACCGCCGGCTGATCATGTCGTCGGTGGCACCCCCGGCCAGCAGCATCAGGATGTCGCGGTCCGGTGCCCGCAGCTGCGCCACCTCACCGCTGGCCGCGAGCTCCGGCATCGGAACCGCGAGCCCCCAGAACATTTCGAACGTCGCGATCAGCCCGTCGAGCAGTCCGGACGACCGAATCAGCAAGTGGCACTCCGCCGGTGCCTGCTTGGTCAACGCGACCAGCGCCATGTTGTCGTCCCCGAGCACCATCTTCATCGGCATCTGCGGCAGCACCCGGCTGACCTCACCCGCCGCCTGCAGCGCGGGCAGCACCGCCATCACCTCGTCGGACTCGAACACCTCGAACCCGTAGATCGCCCGGTACGCCAGTCCGTCGGCCAGGCGCTCCAGCTCGAGCTTCTGCTGCGCGGCCGGCGGCGCCGAGTACGGCCCCCGGTCGAGCGCCCGGATCTGCACCTGGCAGGTGCGCTGCATGTTCTCGTACGCCGCGAGCAACGTCGGCCAGTCCTGGATCAACTCGACCTGGTTCCCGTCCAGCACCGGCTTCCCACGAGCTTCCCGCAACTCGTCGGCCACCCTGCGCAACCGAGCCACCTGAGCGTCCAGCTCATCCAGCGGATCCACCACCGAACCGTCCGCCACCGCATCACCTCTCACCAACCAGCCAAACCCCTCCACACTAAACCGCGTCAATTAACTCCTCGTTGCTGTCTCATGGACCGCAGTCCAGGCAGGGCCACGGACGTCCGCAGCGCGAGCACCGGCCGTCAGGAGCGGGCGCAGGCAGCCAGACCGTCCTCGGCTGCGTCTCCGGCGCTGCCGCCGGGACGGCAGGTGTGGCGACAGGCGGCGCGGCAGACGACGCGACGGGCGGCGCAGCAGCGGACGCGACAGGCGCCGTGGCAGGCGGCACCGGCGCTGCAGGGACAGGTGGTGGGGCGAGCCAGAGGAGCTGGGTGGTGGTGTGTGCGGCGAGGAGGGAGTCGAGGTCGGGCCAGGTCGAGGTGTTGGGCCAGCGATCGAGCCACCTGAGGGCGACGGCGCCGTCGGACCACTCCGCGCCTTCCGCGAGGACCCGGGAACCTGGGGTGGCGGTGGCACGGACCAGACGGAAGAGGCGAGCCTGTCGCTGCAGCGTGTTCACCTGACCAGGCTGACCCAGAACACAGTGCGCACAACAGGTGTGGGCTGTGGGCTGTCAGAACAGCCCACAGCCCACATGCCCTTGTTCTGCACGGTTTTTGTCGGCGAGGGCTTGTAGCTTGACCGGCACGCACCACATGAGCTCGAAGCGCGAACGGGGTGATCCTGTGACCGAGACGACCGCTTTCGGTCCCCTGCTGCGGGAGTGCAGGCAGGCGGCCGGACTGAGCCTGCGCCAACTGGCAGCACGCGTCGGCTACGACCACAGCTACCTGGCCCAGGTGGAGCGCGGGCAGCGGCCGGGCTCTGCGGACCTGGCGCGCCGCTGCGACCAGGAGCTCGGCACCGCCGGCCGCCTGGCCGCCGCCTTCGAGCAGTCCGGCGTCGAGCGCAGACCTGACCGGCGACGCCCCGAAGCCGACCCGCTGGAGGCAGCGTGGCGCGGACTGGTCGCGCCGCTCGGCCGGAGCGAGCCGATGCTCGACGAGACCCGCAGCATCGCACCGGCCGTGCTCCTCCCAGAGCTGGTGCGTCGCCTGTCCGGAGCAGGCCGGACCGAGTCGGTCGAGCTCAGTCTCCTGATCGCGGAGACACTGACCAGACTGGGCGACCACAGCGCAGCCAGGCGCTGGTGGTGGGCAGCCCGCGCAGCCGCCGACAGCCGTGGTGGAGCAGGACAGGCCGCCCTGGTGCGAGCACGAGAGGTGATCAGCGGTCTGGCCGAGCGACGCACGCTGACGGAGCTCCTCGAGCTCGCGGACGAGTCGGTCGCGCTCGCGCTCCGAGCGTCCAGTGCGGGCGGGTGCACGCCACTCGCCGCACGCGCACTGGTCCTGGCTGAGCTCGGCCAGACCGACGATGCGCATCAGGCACTCCAACAGCTCATCGGCGCCGGCGACGAGCTGGCATCACCCCAGTCGCCGGTCCACGAGCAGCATTGGGCCGAGGGACGCGTCTGCACCGAGCTCGGGTACGGCGCCGCCGGCTGCGTCCTGCTCGACCGCGCCAGGGAGCTCTGTCCGGCCAGCTGGATCGGTGAGCGCGCACGACTTGAGCTGTCCCTGGCCGAGTGCCTCGCTGTCGCCGGAGAGGTTCCGGCCGGGCTGGCCACCGCGCTGCGCGTGCTGATCGAGCTCCCTGATCAGTGGCACGACCTCTTCGTGTACGACGCCGCCGCACGCGTGCTGCACGCCGTACGAGCAGCGCCAGGTGCGAGCGCGCTGCGGGAACTGCTCGCGCGGTCGCCGTACCGAGGTGGTCGCACTGTGGGCATCGGGTCGAGGACAAGCTGATGGCAGGGGTAGCGTGCGGCGAGTGACAGGTGATCAGCAGGCAACGGTCGTGACAGAGCCATGGGATTTCGCGGTCGAGCTGCGTCCCGACCCGGCCAGTGCCGAGCAGCGGAAGGCCGTCCTCGCCAAGCCGGCGTTCGGACAGTCGTTCACGGACCACATGGTGGTCGCCAACTGGTCGCTGGACCGCGGCTGGCACGACGCGAAGGTCACTGCCTACGCGCCGCTGTCGGTCAGCCCGGCGGCCGCGGTCCTGCACTACTCGCAGGAGATCTTCGAAGGCCTGAAGGCGTACCGGCACGCGGACGGCTCGGTGTGGGCCTTCCGTCCGGACAGGAACGCCGCCCGGTTCGCGACCAGCGCCCAGCGGCTCGCGTTGCCGCACGTGACCGAGGAGTCGTTCGTCGCCGCCCTGCGTGCGCTGGTGACTGTCGACGAGGCCTGGGTCCCGTCAGCGGACGACGGTGAGACCAGCCTGTACCTCCGGCCGTACATGATCGCCACCGAGGCGGCACTGAGTGTCCGCCCCGCCCAGGAGGTGCTGTTCGGCGTCATCGCCTCCCCCTCCGGCCCGTACTTCGACACCGGCCCCAAGCCGGTCTCCATCTGGCTGACGACCTCGACCATCCGCGCCACGCCGGGCGGCACCGGCGCGGCGAAGTGCGGCGGCAACTACGCCGCCAGCCTGGCCGGCATGGCCGAGGCCGTGGCGAACGGGTGCGAGCAGGTCGCGTTCGTCGACGCCGTCGAGCACAAGTGGCTCGAGGAAATCGGCAGCATGAACATGTTCTTCGTCTTCGCCGACGGCCGGATCGCAACGCCTGAGCTGTCCGGGACGATCCTCGAAGGAGTCACCCGCGCGTCGGTGCTGGAGCTGGCCGCCGACCTCGGCCACCCGGTCGAGGAGCGCCGGATCGCGGCCGACGAGTGGCTCGACGGCGTGCGGTCCGGTGAGATCACCGAGGTCTTTGCCTCCGGCACCGCCGCGGTCATCACCCCGATCGGTCGCGTCGCCTGGCCGGACGGCGATCTGACCATCGGCGACCACTCCGTCGATTACGGCGTCGGCCCGGTCACCAGCAAGATCCGCAGTACGCTGCTCGACCTCCAGTACGGCCGGATCCCCGACACCCGCGGCTGGCTCACGCGCCTCGCCTGATGCCGTTTGTCCCCGGCGCCGGTTAGGTTGACGTCATGGCCGCGTCCAAGGGAAAGTCTCCGGCGATCGAACTCGAGATCGAGGGACGGACGGTCCGGATCTCGAATCCGGACCGGGTGTACTTCCCGGCGCGCGGAGAGACCAAGCTGGACCTGGTGAAGTACTACCTGTCCGTCGGCGACGGGATCGTCAACGCGCTGCGCGAGCGGCCGTGCATGCTGCACCGCTTCCCCGAAGGTGTTTCCGGCGAGAAGGTGCACCAGAAGCGGCTGCCGCACGGGGCGCCACCGTGGATGGAAACCGTCCGCGTGACCTTCCCGCGGTACAACCGGACCGCCGACGAGCTGTGCGTCACCGAGATCGCGCACGTCGCCTGGGCGGTGCAGATGTCGACGGTCGAGTTCCACCCGTGGAACTCGCGCCGAGCCGATACCGAGAAGCCCGACGAGTGGCGCATCGACCTCGACCCGATGCCCGACTGCCCGTTCGACCGGGTCCGCCGGGTCGCGCACACCGTCCACGAGGTCCTCGACGAGCTCGGCGCGGTCGGCTACCCGAAGACGTCCGGCGGCTCGGGGATCCACATCTACGTCCGGGTGGAGCCGGCGTACGGCTTCTCCGACGTACGGCGGGCCGCGCTGGCGTTCGCGCGGGAGGTGGAGCGACGAGCGCCGAAAGATGTCACCACCACTTGGTGGCGCAAGGATCGTGACCCGCGGCTGGTGTTCGTCGACTACAACCAGAACGCCCGCGACCACACGATCGCCTCGGCGTACTCGGTCCGCGGCAACCCGGAAGGCACCGTCTCGACCCCGATCCGCTGGGACGAGATCGACGACGTGAACCCGAAGGACTTCACGATCGCCACCGTCCCCGCCCGCTACGCCGAGCTCGGCGACCTGCACGCCACCATCGACGACAACGTGTACTCGCTCGACACCCTCATCGAGTGGGCCGACCGCGACGAACGCGAAGGCGCGGAGGCTCCACCGGAGGACTAACCGGTGAGGCCGTGGTGCAACAGGTCGGTGAGGAGGTCGATCGCGGTGTCGTCGGGGATGGTGCGGCCTTGGGCCGGGTTCACGACGAGCCAGGTGTAGGCGAAGCCTTCCAGCAGGGCGTTCATCGCGGACACCGTGACCAGCGGGTCGGCCGGCGGGGTCGGCAGGTGACCGAAGTGCTCGACCAGGTGCGCGTCGTCGTCGGCCATGATCTGCTGCAGCCGCCGTCCCAGCTCCGGATCGACCATCGCGGCCTGCTTCACCGCGATCATCTCCGGCAGGTGCGCCTGGTAGAACTGCCAGAACGACGCCACGTGCCAGCGGATCGCTGACCGCTTGCTGAAGTCGGCGTCGTGCTCGGCGTCGTCGACGACCGTCGCGTCCGCCTCCGCGAGCATGTCGCGCAGCAACGCCTCGAGCAGCTCTTCCTTGCTCGCGAAGTGGTTGTAGAACGACCCCGTCGCGCGCCCCGCCGCCGCGGTGATGTCGGTGATCTTCGTGTTCAGGTACCCGCGCTCGGCGAAGACCTCGCGCGCGGCCTGCTTCAGCGCTGCCTCGGTCCCGGCCGCCCGCTGCCGGCGGCTCACCGTCTCCGTCACGACAACCTCCTTGACATCGAACCCTAGCCACCGCCACACTGAATCTGAATTCAGTGAATCAAGATTCAGTCAAGGAGTCCAGCATGAACGTCCTGATCGCCGGCGCCGGCCCGACCGGGCTGACCCTCGGCATCGAGCTGGCCCGGCGCGGTATCGCGGTCCGGGTGATCGACAAGGCGACCGAGTTCTTCAACGGATCGCGCGGCGACGGCCTGCAACCGCGGACGCTGGAGGTCTTCGAGGATCTCGGCGTCCTCGACGAGGTGCTGCGGCGCGGACAGCCGATGCCGGCGCTGAAGGTGTACGTCGGCGGCCGATACGTCGCCGACCGCCGCATGGCCGAGCCGGTCGAGCCGCGGCCGGACGTCCCGTACCCGAACGGCCACATGCTCGGCCAGTCCCAGACCGAGGAGATCCTGCGTACCAAGCTCGCCGAGTACGGCGTCCACGTCGAACTGGGGACCGCAATCGTCGGCTTCTCCCAGACTGCCGACGCGGTGACCGCCGACCTGTCGACGGGCGAGACTGTCCAGGTCGACCACCTGGTCGGCGCCGACGGCGGGAAGAGCTTCGTCCGCAAGCACCTCGGGGTCGCATTCGAGGGCACGACCGACGAGTCGATCCGGATGCTGCTCGGTGACGTCGCGGCCGACGGACTCGACCACGAGGTCGGCTACTGGTTCGGCGGCCAGGACAACCCGATGTCCGGGATCGCACTGACCCCGCTGGCTGGTGGCGACCAGTTCCAGTTCGCCGCGCCGCTCGACCGCGAGGACGCGGACACCTCCCTCGAGGGGCTGCAGGAGCTGGTCGATCAGTACGCCGGTCCGGGTACGGCGAAGCTCCGCGACCTCACCTGGTCGACCGTCTGGCGTCCGAACGTGCGACTGGCCGCGCAGTTCCGGGTCGGCCGGGTCTTCATCGCCGGTGACGCCGCACATGTCCATCCGCCGACCGGCGGTCAGGGACTGAACACCGGCGTCCAGGACGCGTACAACCTCGGCTGGAAGCTCGCGGACGGACGCGAGGAGGTCCTGGCGAGCTACGAGACCGAGCGCCGCACGAACGCGCAGCGGGTACTCGGAATCAGCCAGGACCTGATGCAGAAGCACGTCGACGGCGACGAGTCGGCGCTGGAGCGCGGCGAGAACACCCGCCAGCTCGACATCTCGTACCGCGACCCGTCGGACACCCGCCCGCTGGCGCCCGGCGACCGGGCTCCGGACGCTCCGCTCATCGATGCCGAGGGCAACAAGGTGCGGCTGTTCGAGCTGCTCCGCGGACCGCACGAGACGCTGCTGCGATTCGCCCCGACCACCCCGGCAACCCATCCGCACACCGTCGACATCAGCACGCCGGAAGCGTTCGAGAGCTACCACGCGCAGCCGGGCGACGAGATTCTGATCCGGCCGGACAACTACCTGGCCTAGGATCTCTGGCGTGCAGACGCTGGACCTGGCCGCCGCCTACGATCGCGCCGTCGCGTTGGCGACGCGTGAGTGGCGGCAGCTCCTCGGCATCACCGGAGCACCGGCGGCGGGCAAGTCGACGTACGCCGAGCAGCTCACCGAGAAGCTGTTTGCCGAGGGGCACCGCGTGGCGCTGGTGCCGATGGACGGCTTCCACCTCGCGCAGTCCGTACTCGAGGAGCTCGGGCTGACCGACGTCAAAGGCGCACCGCACACCTTCGACGGCTACGGGTACGTCACCCTGCTGCGCCGGTTGAAGCACTCGCCCGACGAACCCGTCTGGGCGCCGCGCTTCGACCGGCGCATCGAGGACTCGATCGCCGCGAGCATCGGCATCGCCCCCGACGTCACGTTGGTCATCACCGAGGGCAACTACCTGCTGCTCGACGAGCCGCCGTGGTCGGAGGTACGCCGCCTGCTCGACGAATGCTGGTACGTCGAGGTGCCCGAGGAACTCCGCCACGCCCGACTCGAGGCCAGGCACCGCGCCTTCGGCCGATCGGCAGCGGAGGCGCACGACCGGACGTACGGCTCGGACGAACGCAACGCCCAGCTGATCGCAGCTACGGCGAAGGCTGCGGACGCGGTCCTCCGACTCGGTCGATGAACGCGGCGACGCCGTCCAGGTAGAGCTGCAACCCGAAGTCGAAGTCGGCCTCGCTGTCCTCCTCGAAGGTTCCGACTTCGTCGAACACGCCGGCCTCGACGGTCCGCACCACCGCCGGATAGACGCGCGGATCGGCGACCCGGCGGAGCGTCGCACCGAACTTCCGGAACGCATCCGGGTTGTCCTGGTAGCCGGCCGCGAGATCGAAGGCCATCCGGACCTCACCCTGCACATAGGTGATCAGACCCATCACCACGCCGACCTTCGCCTCTTCCGGCAGCCCGGTGTCCTTCAGCACGCCGAGCGCGGAATCGAACCAGGCGAGATTGTTCGGTCCGGCCGGCGGGCCGGAGATCGGCAACTTCGAGTACCACGGATGGCGGCGGATCGCGGTCAGCACGCCGTCGGCCCAGAACGTCAGACCGGTCCGCCAGTCGATGCCCTCCGGCATCGGATCCGGACGCTCGAGCGCGGCGTCCGACATCATCACGAACAGTTCGTCCTTGCTCTTCACGTGCCGGTACAGCGCCATCGTCGAGTTGCCGAGCCGCTCCGCGACGCGCGCCATCGACACCGCGGCCAGACCTTCGGCGTCGGCGAGCGCGATCGCCGCGGCGACGATGTCGTCGAGGCTCAACGAGGGTTTCGGCCCGCGTCGCGACGGCTCCCGCAGCCGCCACATCAGCGCCACATCGGCCGGCAACTCGTCGTTGTCCACCGGGTCAGTTTAGGGCTTGCCAAACGATACTGCGTACCTGCTACGCTATTTAGCGTATGAGATACGCAGTAAGGAGGGGCGATGATCATCGAGGCGCGCGAGCTGCGGAAGTCGTACGACGCCACCGAGGTGCTGTCCGGCGTCGACCTGAGCGTCGCGGAGGGGTCGGTGCTGGCACTGCTCGGACCGAACGGCGCGGGCAAGACCACCACGGTGCGCATCCTGACCACGCTGACCCGCCCAGACTCCGGTACGGCGACGATCGCCGGGTACGACGTGCTGCGCGAGCCGGCCAAGGCGCGCGGGGTGATCAGCCTGACCGGGCAGTACGCCGCGGTCGACGAGAACCAGACCGGCCGGGAGAACCTGGTGATGGTCGGCCGCCTGATGCACCTGGGCCGGCGTACCGCGCAGCGACGTACCGGTGAACTGCTGGAGCAGTTCGGTCTGATCGACGCGATGAATCAGCGCGTGAAGACGTACTCGGGCGGCATGCGGCGCAAGCTCGACCTGGCGATGAGCCTGATCGCGCGACCGCGGGTGATCTTCCTCGACGAGCCGACCACCGGACTGGACCCGGCGAGCCGTTCGGCGATGTGGGACGCGATCGTCGACCTTGTCCGCGACGGTACGACGATCCTGCTCACCACGCAGTACCTGGAGGAGGCGGACCGGCTCGCGGATCGGGTCGTGCTCCTCGACCGCGGGCGCATCGTCGCCAACGGCACGGTGGACGCGCTCAAGGCGCAGATCGGCGGCGAGCGGATCGAGTTGCGCTTCAGCGACGAGGTTCGCGTGCAGAAGGCAGCCGGCGTACTCGACGGAGTGATCGACCACCTGGTGCTGAACGTGCCGTCGGACGGTACCGCGGCGCACCTGCACCACGTGCTCGACGTACTGCGCGACAACGGCCTCGAACCGGAGCGAGTGTCGTCGCACCGGCCGACGCTCGACGACGTGTTCCTCGCATTGACCGCCTGAGGAGGTGCTGATGTCACACCAGGGAGTTGCCGCCGCCTGCACGGACGTGGTGACGATGATCGACCGCAGCGTCCGGCTGGCCCGGCGCAACGTCGACACGTTGTTCGTGTCGCTGCTGCTACCGCTGCTCATGATGGCGCTGTTCGTCTATGTGTTCGGCGGCGCGATCAACACGGGCACGGAGTACGTGAACTACGTCGTCCCGGGGATCTTGCTGCTCACGACCGGGTACGGCGCCTCGTCGACCGCGATGGTCGTCGCGGACGACATGCACAACGGGATGATCGATCGGCTGCGCTCACTGCCCATCCACAGCTTCGCCGTGCTGACCGGCCATGTGGTCGCCAGCGTGGCACGCAACGCCGCGTCGACGGCGATCGTCATCCTGGCGTCGCTCGCCATGGGGTTCCGGCCGGACGCCGGCGTGCTGGAGTGGCTGGCCGCGCTCGGCCTGCTGCTGTTGTACGTGACCGCTCTGTCATGGCTCGCGGCCGCACTCGGCGTGATCGCGAGATCGGTGGAGTCGGCCAGCACACTCAGCTTCTTCATGTTGTTCCTCCCGTACCTGAGCAGCGCATTCGTCCCGCCGGAGTCGATGCCGTCGTGGCTGCAGCCGATCAGCGAGCACCAGCCGATCACTCCGGTGATCGAGACCGTCCGCAGTCTGCTGACCGGCACCCCGCTGGGGAACAGCGGCACGATCGCACTGGCCTGGTGTTGTGGTCTATTCCTGTTCTCGGTGGTACTCGCGACAGCGCTGTACCGACGGCGGGCGAACCGCTGACCGCAGGTTCGACGCCGTTCGGCGACGACTCGGGTACGGAAAGTTCGGACGTGACCCCTTCGAGGGGTTAAGTTCGAGGTCCCCCCCAACGTGTGGTGGTCCCACTCCCCCCGGGACCCACACGGACAAGCGCCCCGATCACTGATCGGGGCGCTCTGTTTTTTCTTCGATTTTCTTCGGCCCGCGTGTCATATCCGGCCGCTCTGGATCGACGTATCAGTGAGAGCGACCAAGGGAGAGGGTCAGAATGAACACCACCACCACCGAGATCCGGAACATGATCGTCACGATGCTGGCCGAGGGGAACCCGGTCTGGTACGTCGCCGCGATGGTCAAGATGCGCAACCACGACGTCTACGTGATCGGCCGCGAAGCCGGTTACCCCGATCAGGCCAAACTGCGCCGCGCCGTCTGGGCCGCGCGCAACCGCACACTGCAAGCCGCCTGACCCGATTTCAGGCCGCTCGAGCCGATACGACGAAGGTCATCGCCTGGGAGAACCGGCTGTTCTGGAACGCGGCCATCACCGCCCCGACCGCGATGCTGATGAGGAAGCTGATGATCAGCGA